>JAYUFG010000182.1:0-5908 GCA_043738845.1 Planctomycetaceae bacterium | reverse complement strand
CCAAGTATGCGGCGTAACGAGCGGCACGGTCGTTTCCTGCGTATTGCCATCTTTTTGCACGCGAGGATCGTCGGGGTTCAACATTTCGAGCAACAGTTCTTTCGTGTTCGCTCGCGACATGATCCCAATCGACTGACGCGGCTGCTTGTCGTTGCCAATGAAGAGTCGGCTGCCGCTGGTCGCATGATCGACTTCGAACACCAACTCATATGGTCCCGTTTCAGGGAGTGGAAACGACACGAACGCTTTTTGACGCAATCGTGCGGCGGAAAGTTCGACCGTTCCATCATCGCGGATCGTGAAATCGGCATCTTGTCGTCCTTCACGATCCTTTAGGCCCGCTTGATCCCATGCCAATTTGCCAGGACTTCCAAAGTCGGGCGAGGCGGCGAGCGATGGGGGATCAGGCATCGCCGGGCTGCTGGTGCGAACCATCATCAAACCGCGCAGGACGCCGTTGCCTTCTAAAAAAGTTTCTTGCGGCATTCCTTCAAACGGGGCTTGCAAGAGAATCACGGAGCCACGACTCAGCGTCAACTTTTTCCCATCAAAGCGGAGATCAAACGCGCTAATCTGGTTCGGCCCTTGGATCGTTCGCCAGTAGCGTTCCTGATCGGTGGCAAGCAGTGCGTCGAATTTGTTCGGCCGGTTGTCGGCGACGTTATTTCGCTGCGTGGCGTAAACGCCCCAGGCATTTTTGGGCCACCAATAGTTCGCAAGCGTTAGTCCTTGCTTGCCACGAAAAAAGTGGAGCTTGATCGGCTGCGGATCGTACAGCGACATCCGCAAAATTCGATCCTCTTGCCACGGCGCGTTCAAAGGATTCGTGCCGTCGATCCGGACGACCCGGATATTGTCACGATTATCCTGGTTCCAGTTTTTTTTCACAAACCAACGATTCACGTCGGATACACCTGGCGGATCAAATCCGCGAGGAAAACCGTCGCCTGCGATTTCTTCCCAAGTGCGCGGCACGGCGGCCAGTTGTGTTGGTCCCTCCCACGGTTCCAATTCTTTTTCCGGCGGGGTTTTGTCGCCACCGCCGTTTGGCCCGACAAGAATGTTCTTGGTCGGGTTTGCATTCTTATCGGTGGGCAAAGGGTTCCCGTTATCATCGGGCAAAGGGACGACGGGATCAGTGTCTGCCGGGTTGCCAGGTTGATTGTCAATTTTGACGATGGGTGGGTGTGGCTTGTCGAGATCGCCATTGAAGTATGGAATCAACATTGCCGCAGCCCCTAGCAGCAGTATTCCCACCACTCCCGCCCCCAGCCAAGCCAGAGTCAACGAGCGGCGATTTTCGCCGCGCCCCACCCGAGCTAGAACCTGCTCGACCGACAGATCAATTCGCCCCAGCGCGCCCGAAAGGTACTGATCCATCTCAACCTGTTCGGCGAGGGTTGCCCGTAGGCTGGGAGATTCTTTTATCCGCCGCGCGAGGAATTCAATTTCCTCGACGGTCAATTCGTCGGGCGTTTTTTGTTGCAAGAGTTCGAGCAGTGCGTCGTCCGTCATCGGTTCCCCCGCAACTTGGTTTGCAAACAAAGTTTAAGTGCCTGTCGGGCGCGGAACATCAAGAGCTTAATCGCTCCTTCGCTGCGATGTAAACGCTGACCAATTTCCTCGACCGGCAATTGGTCGCGATAACGCAGGTCGAGCGCATCGCGAGCACTCGGCCCTAATTCGCCCAAGCAGCCAGGCAGATGCTCGAGCCGATCCTCTTGAGGATCATATCGCAACTCACTGAACGATTCGAGTTCGAGGCACAGTTCCGTCCAGGCGATTTCTTTCCGCTGCTTGACTTTGCGAATATGTTCCCGCAACAGATTCCGCGCAATACCAATGAGCCAGGAGCGAACCAGGACTTGGCTGTCGAAATTTGCCCGACTTTGATAACAGCGGAGAAAAACTTCTTGGGTCAAGTCCTCCACGTCGGCTAGTGTTACCACCCGCGCGCGAAGATAACCATACACCATTCGCTGGTGGTCACGCAGGAGCGATTCAAACGCCGCGCGGTCGCCGCGTTGCACGGCGGTCAGCAGTGCCAAGTCGTCATTCATCGCGGCCGGTTCTGGGGGTGGGAGATTAAGAAGGCGGGAAGCCCTTTATCTTAGTTTACTGACAACCCCATTGGCAATCGTTGGACAGGCCTTCGAGGGACTTTCGCGATGACACAATCGGTCGTTGGGAAGGTGTCCGGGCTGGTTGTCCCGCAGAGGGGAATGGTCACTCGTCCGCGTGCGAGGTTCGGTGAATGTGTTCGTGTCCAGTAGGTAACTCACGTCAGCGGCTCCCGCCGTTCAGACTCGCCTTGTTCAGGCCGTTCGAGTTCCCCTTGCCACTTGCCCGCTGCCTCCAGAATCCTTTGTCGCCATTCATCGGGCGAGAAGGTGAGGGGACCAACTGGCTCTACAGTAATCTTAACTTCGCGATTTGCGTCGGCGGCTCCCACCGGCACCGCCAGTTGTAAGATACCGTTGCTTCCAACGCGCGACCTGACAATGATGCGATTCATACGGGGGATTCCATGATAATGTTGCGTGAGTCGAAATGTTATAAAACGAGCGATGCGTCTGGGTCGAATTGAGGAACCTACTTTCGATTCGGCAATACTCTCTCTCGCTTCATTTTCGTTCCCGTAGCGTGAGTCGTCAACACACAACCTGATGTTCCTGGCCATTATGAAGTAGCCCACTCTAGGTAAGCACTACTTGGCTAGCGGCAAAACAGCTATTTCGCCGACTCCGCCCTGCCATCGACGTATCTCACCAACAAAAGAGTCGATGTCAGACGGAGTCGTTTCAAATTGAATGTTAGCCGACTCGATTCCTTTCACCGATCCCCTTCGCGGCATGTAAACCGATGCTTGAACGACGATGTGGCCCGTTCGGTCCTTACAGGATAAACGAATTTTCGCCCCGCCATCGTCAGAAACATTAGTGTCGCCGAATTCATATTCTCGCACGTCGGCAATTGAGGTTGGAAACCCGGCGATATGTTGGGCGAATTCCAGCGGCGCGTTGAGTGCCGCATAGAAGATTGCTTGACCGGCGAATCTTCCATTCGATATTTTCAAGACCAATTCCAGCATGTCGTCGTCGAGCCAAGCGTTTTCAATTGACAGGCCGATCGTCGAGGTGTCCATGGGCAACCCAATACATTGGTGAGGACAGACTTGCGTAGGATTAAATATGTTGCGTTTGAATCGCATCGAAAAAGCGGGCGACCTTGTCTTGCGGTCATGCTGCGTCGACTTCGATGCTTTCGTCTATCGTCGCTGCCATACAAACTTTGGAATGAAAATTCTTTTTGCGAACGTCTCGTCCCATTCGACGACAAAGCCAACTCGTTCAAGTTCTTCGCGGATGATTTTTCCAACCACCGGACCTTTCGTCGTCTCCTCGTTTGGATCCACCGGACCGAAGGCCAAGTACAGTCCACTCCCGTGAATCGCTCGGTCCATATCCTGCCCGTGATAAAAGCAGTATCCGACGATGGACGCCTTGTTGGGATTTCGGGCGTACGCCTCGTTAAAATCGTCGAGGCCGTCGCTCTGAGTGATCCCGGCGTTCTGCAACGCAATAATTCCACGCTTTTCGATAGCAGCAAACGCCGTGTCGATCTGATCACAATCCGTGACGTTCGGCCATGTATTCTTTTCGGCAGACCACTTTACGAACTCCCGATCAATTGCCTTTGCGACGTCATTCGCATCGAGCGTGCCTGGTTCGTATATTTCCTCACAGATGATTTCCACTATACGAGGCTTGTCATAAAACGCCGCTCGAACTAGCAACGCAATTTCTTCTTGAATTGTCGGTGATAATTCAGGTTTTTCCACTTTGGTTTCCTGATTAGGGTTGATGACAGTTGTAGGATTTTGGTGGTCGCATCCGCAGAGCGTGATGAGTCCCATCGTAGTTATCGCTAGGTGTCTTATCCTTCGCTCATAGATCGGCGTTTTGCACAATAACATTTTTGGTTTGCCATCGCGTTTTGGTTGTCACGAACATCAAGGTTAAGCTCTCGCCAAAATCACCCTACTTTTCCGCATACTTCGCAAGCGGCTCTTTCTACTTCGCTTCTGCCATTGCGGCCAGTTGCACGACCGAGCGGGTTTGCTCTTTTTCCAAATAGGCGCGGCCTTTTTTCACGTTGATGTGGTCCCACGGGAGCCGGTCGCTCAGTTCATAGGCATGATGATTAACGAGCGCGTATCCTACGACATAATAGGCACCCGACCAACGCGCCGCCAAGAAAGCCTTCGCGTCCTCGATTCGCTCATCGGAAAGTGCTTGAAGTTCCGGCCGATTCAAAGTTTGGGTTCCTAGATATTCGACAACGTGACTCTTCGTCACGCGGAAAATTTGCGTTTAACACGTTGTTCGTTTTAGCGGTAGAGAAAGATCAGGTCAAATGTTTTGTAATGTTCTAGCGACCACCCGACCGCTTACTTCGTGCGTTGCTCATTCGTCAGCCCAATTCGCGGCCCGGCGCTGTGCGTCTGTTTCCACCGGTTCTCGTTTTCACTTACGGCTGCGGTTTTTGCATTTCAAGAGCTGCGGTTACATCCGCGAGTGCCTCAATCGCGTCGGAGTATCTGGCGTCCAGTTCAATCGCTTTGGAGAAGCAGTCGGCCGCTTCAGGAAGTCGGCCCTGCCCGCGAAGTACCAACCCGAGATTGTGATACGCTTCTTCAATGGACCCTTCAGAACACTGAGTTGCTCGACGGTGGGTCTGCTCGGCTTCCAGCAGCTTTCCTTGTCGAGCCTGAACCGCACCGAGAAAAATATAACTACTCGCGTCGTCAGGGTTCACATCAATGGCTTGCTGAAACGCAATTTCAGCATCGGACATTGAGCCACGGTAACGATGCAATTGGCCGATTCGGTTGTAGATTCCCCAACTCGCGCCCGGGAATCGGTTGAGTGCCTCCGTATACACACGAATCGCGTCATCGTAACGAGCCATTTCGTAGAGAGTCGAAGCGTAGATACTAGTTATCCACAGATCGTCGGAATGGTCCTTCAACCATCGTTCGGCGCGGACAAGACACGTGGCCGCATGGCCGTTCTTATAGGCATCTTCAATTAGGTCGCGGAGTGGTTCCAAGGTTTGGCCTTATTAGAAAATGTTCTGTACGATAAGCACCGACGGCGACCAACTATGTGTCCATCCTTGTTTGGGCCGATTATTGTGGCCCTAAAGTCAAACAATTCGTTTAGTTGCCTATTCTGGGGTGAATTCAGAGTCATTCGTCTCCCACAAATATCGCAACCCCTGCTTGAACGCACAACGAGCATCGGTTCGGAGGTGTTGCGCCCAGGACGGCTTTTGTTCGTTACGATGCCATGCCGCATGAGCCAAAGTATAGCCAAACATTTGCGGAGTCATATATTCGGGCTTACGAGCATTCGTACCGGGCCAGTTTGAGAAACCGCTTTTCCATACGCGAGGAACATTTGCGAGGAAAATGCCCATGCCATGAAATGCAACCGTCAAATCCGTGAGTATCTCATTGTCAAAAATGTCAATCGAGATTCGGCGTTCGCCGAGCAATTGAAAATGTGCAAGTTCGTGAGCAATCATTCCAACAAGGGTCATTGGGTCGCCAACTTGAGACGATTCCAAATGAATAATGGTCTTGTCAAGTTGTTCGTTGTAGACGCCCGCACGGCGAGGAATTGATTCCCAGCGTTCGTTTACCAACCAAATCGTGCTGCGGTCAGTGAATAAATCGAGTTCCACGATTGTTGGGTCCACGTCCATGTAGCTGCAAACACGATCAAGGAGCGTTCGGACCGATTCGTCCGACATATCATAATTATCTGGAAAATATTCGCTTAGAGGCTGTTACTTTTTTGAACTTTTTGGGGGCGGAGTTCGTAGGATGGTCAGAAAGTCGTTG
>JAYUFG010000181.1:0-15828 GCA_043738845.1 Planctomycetaceae bacterium | reverse complement strand
CGACGCCACCGACCTCGCCGCGCGTGATCAAGCCTACCAAGGCTTCTTGGCGACGAAGGACAAGCCAACCATCATTATCGTCAAGAGCCACATCGGTTTCGGCTCGCCGAATAAGCAAGACTCGCACGACGCTCACGGGTCTCCGCTCGGTGCGGAAGAAATCAAGCTGACGAAAAAAGCCTACGGTTGGCCGGAAGATGCCCAATTCCTCGTTCCCGACGAGGTTCGCACATTGTTTCAAAACGGCGTCGCCGCGCGCGGTCGCGAGTTGCGAGCCAGTTGGGAAAAGAAATTCGCGGCGTATGCGAAGGAATTTCCGCAATTGGCCGCAGAATGGAACTTGATTCAAAATCGCGAACTGCCCGCCGGGTGGGACGCTGAATTGCCGAACTATCCAACCGATGTGAAAGGTGTGGCCAGCCGAGTTTCTTCCGGCAAGGTACTCGGCGCGATTGCCAAAAAAGTCCCCTGGCTCATCGGCGGGTCGGCCGACTTGGCCCCCTCAACGATGACGCTCGTCGATAAGGGAGGAGACTTTTCCGCACCCGATTTTGCGGGTCGAAATTTTCACTGGGGAATTCGCGAACATGGAATGGGCGCGGCCCTGAACGGAATGGCTCTGTCGGGCGTGCGGCCCTACGGTGCGACGTTTTTCGTCTTTACCGATTATTGTCGCCCTTCGATTCGCTTGAGTGCGATCATGGGCTTGCCGGTCATTTGGGTCTTCACGCATGACTCGATTGGCCTGGGCGAAGATGGCCCAACCCATCAGCCGGTCGAACACCTTTCGGCAGTGCGGGCGATTCCGAATTTGATCACGTTTCGGCCGGGTGACGCCAACGAAGTGATCGAGATGTGGAAGGCGATCATGCCGATCAAGAACCGGCCAGTGCTGATGGTTCTCTCGCGGCAAAACTTGCCCACGCTCGACCGCACCAAGTACGCCTCTGCGGCGGGAACGGCCAAGGGAGGTTACATCCTTTCGGAAGCGACCGGTGGAAAGCCGAGTGTGATTTTAATGGCGACCGGGAGCGAGGTTTCGCTCTGTTTGCTCGCCCAAGATCAATTACAAGCCGAAGGAGTCGCCGCCCGAGTGGTGAGCATCCCCTCGTTCGAACTTTTCAACGAGCAAGACGCCGCCTATCGCGACAGCGTGTTGCCACCGAACGTCACGGCCCGAGTGGCGTGTGAGGCGGGTGTCCGCCAATGTTGGGACCGATACTTGGGCATGAACGGAAAGTTCGTCGGGATGACGGGCTTCGGTGCCTCGGCCCCGGCACCGACTCTCTACAAGCATTTCGGCATCACCGCCGAAAACGTCGCCACCGCAGCGAAAGCGGCAGTTGCGGGGAATTAATTTTGACAAACGCGGTTTCGTCTTGCCGCGATGCGGCTAGGTCCACGCAAGATTGCGGATTTATGGCCCGTGCATACCGAGTCTACAGTTCATCGCTCGTACGTACCGATGAGTTCGCCTTCACCGATCACGTGTCCTTCCATTTGGGACAAAAATTCTGTTTTCGTTGGCGTGGCGTTGCTGGGCAGATTGAGCGAGATATTTAACGCATAGACCCGAAAGTGATAATGGTGAACCCCGGACCCCTTCGACGGATCGGGACCGCGATATCCAAATTGGTTCCACGAATTGCGGCTCTGTAACAAGAGTCCGTAGAAGGATGTCCCGACCTTGTCGGGCGGAATCCGCTCTGCCAGATTCATCATCTCCGGCTTGATACCATAGATGATCCAATGGACCCACGGCTCGGCCGAGACCGCATCGGGGTCGTCGCAGATGATCACCAACTCTTTCGATCCATGCGGCGGTTGGGACCAACTCAATGACGGAGAATCGTCCGCTCCGTCGGCGGTAAACTGTTTCGGCATTGGCTGGCCGTTTTTGAACGCCGCACTGCTCAAGACGATGGATACGATTTTTGGCGTCGCGGCTGCCCCATCGGTTTTTGGTTTGGCCGGCCCCTTGCTCCCACAACCAACACAGCCAACAGCGACCAAAAGGGACGCTACTAGCGGAACAAAATGGGACAAACGACCGAACATCAACGAAAACATCGACATCTCTCGATGGAGTTCCCCGACGGGGTCGGGTGGTAAATTGGTATAAAAACGACATTCAGCCGGTTGGGCTGGCTTTTATTGCCCTGACGCCGGTGCATTTGTGGCCATTGTATTTAGCCTAATTGAAGGCTGACAAAAATGTAAGGTGAACTGGCTCGTTTCAAAGTAGCCTGACCAGCCATGATAGTTCTCTGTGGGGGGTGACGTAAACTTCCTCTCGCGTGGGACTCGATAAAGAGGGAGGAATAACGACTAATTCTCGGTACCCCTTTGTGCCTTGCCGGTTGGACGGTAAAATAGATGTTTGATTGGTGAGCTTCAAATACGAAATACGGCGGGGGGAGGTTCACACCAACCCTTCCCACGTGGGAGCCATCGTTTTGCCGTTCGGCCATCCCCTCTTTTAGGGATGTTGGCGTTCGACAATACCCTCGTTGCACACACAAGGAGCGACATCCATGCAGATCAGCATTTCCGCCCGACATGGCCAATTGAGCGAGACAACTCGCGCGAAAATTACCACCAAGGTGGAGAAGTTGGCCAAGATGTTTGAGCGTTTGTCCGCCATCGAAGTCACGGTAGACCTCGAACATTCCGAAAAGCCGACGGTTGAAATCTGCGTCTCGGCGGAGCATAAACATGATTTCGTCGCCAAGGAAACGGCCGATGAGATGTGGGCAGCCATGGACGGAACGGTCCATAAAATCGAACAGCAATTGCGTAAATATAAAGAAAAAGTTCAAGATCGACATCGACAACCGGACGCCAAACATCGCGAAGAGCAATCTTCCTGAATTCGCGTTCCGGTCCGTAATTCGGATCGGCCGTGATTCGGATATAGTGAATTTTTTGGCGTCGTGATAAGGTGTGGTTTAGAAAGGATTTGTGGCATGAAGTTTTGTGATTTTGTTTGTACCGAGGCCATTCGCGCTGGCCTAAAGGCCGACGACAAAGAGGCCGTCATTCGCGAGTTGGCTCAGGCTCTCGTTGATTCGAAAAAAATCAATCCTGCAGAGATGGAAGGAATCGTCAAGGCGATCCTTAAGCGAGAAGAACTGGGAACGACCGGGATTGGCCGGGGTGTCGCTGTTCCACATACTAAACACCCCAGCGTGGATCGTTTGGTTGGCACAATTGGTGTCAGCGGAGCGGGGATCGACTTCGATAGTCTCGACGGCGAAAAGGTCCAGTTGTTCTTTCTGTTGATTTCTCCGCCGGACCGGCCGGGAGATCACCTGCGAGCATTGGAAAACATCTCTCGCCAATTGCGGGACGACACGTTCTGCAAGTTTCTCAAACAGTCCAAGGAACCGGCCGATATTCGCCGACTCTTGGAAGAAGCCGACAACCATCAGTTCGGAAAGTAAGCCAGAAAGTTCAGCCGTTAACCCCAACAGGAAATTATGCACGCGCGGACAGTTACCGTTGGTAACGCAGAGGGACTCCATGTTCGACCGTGTGATATGATTTCCAAAGCGGCGAAAAAGTATTTAGCGAATATCGAAATTGTGTGCGGGCGAGAACGGGTCGATGCCAAAAGCATCCTCTCACTATTGAGCATCGCCGCAACCGCGACGCGGGGGACAGAATTGACCCTCGAGGCCGACGGCGACGATGCGGAAAACGCCCTCACCGCGTTGTCGGAGTTGTTTACACGCAACTTCGATGAGTAAAAAGTAATCCATTTGGTCGAATTCATTAACCACCGGGCACAGCGCGAACGAACGTTGGTACCATATAAACCGCATCGTTCATGAGTGCCCGATATTCGCGGTTCGAGTTGGCCTCGTTCCGCGGGACGAAGTTAGCGAGTGGTCGAGCGTCACGCGGTCGCCCCAGGGCGAATGAACACGTTCCCGCCGTAAACTTCGCACGGCAGTTCGCCATGCAAAAACTACAAGGCATCGCGGTTTCCCCGGGTCTCGCCATCGGCGAGGCTTTGGTCATGGACACCGAGGGATTTCGCATCCCTCGGCGTTTCGTCGCGCGCGATGCGGTTGAGGACGAACTCGAACGTCTCGGTCGGGCCATCGACGCGGCCGCTAAGGAAATAGAGCAAAATCGCGATACCGTTAATCGCGAACTCGGCAGCCAGTACGCTGCCATCTTTGAGGCCCATCTCTCGATGCTCAACGATCCTCGCCTGCGGGGAGAATTGGATGAGATGATCCGGGAGCGTCATTACTCACCTGAATACGCCGTCAGTCGCACCCTCCGCCGTTATGCCAAGGTCTTTCAGACCCTGCAAAACAGTTTCATGGCCGAGCGGGCGTCTGATATTTTTGATATCGAAAAACGTTTGTTGCGGAATCTGCTCGGTCGCCGGCGAGAAGAACTCTCGCGGCTGACTTCGCCGGTTGTCGTCCTGGCCCACAATCTAACGCCCAGCGAAACGGCCAATCTGGATCGTAATTATGTCCGTGGTTTCGTCACGGAAATTGGCGGTCCCGGTAGCCACACCGCCATTGTCGCGGAAGGGTTAGAAATCCCAGCCGTCGTGGGGACGGGCGGATTTCTCACCGATGTTTCCGGCGGCGATCTCGTCATTATCGACGGCGATCATGGCCTTGTCATTCTGCAGCCCGATGAAGAAACGATTGCCCGCTATCGGCACGAAATCGAAAACAAGAAATCGCTCGCCGTGCGGCTCGAATCGCTTAAAACCTTGCCCGCCGAAACCGCCGACGGGGTTCGCGTTCAGCTTTCAGGCAACATCGAATTTCCTTATGAAGTTCATCCCTGTATGGATCGCGGAAGCGATGGGATCGGGCTTTATCGGACCGAGTTTTTATACCTGGGTGCCGAACGAGAGCCGACCGAAGACGATCATTACGAAGCCTACTCGCGAGTGGCAAAGGCGATGGGAAATCGTCCCATCGTCATTCGCACCCTCGACCTGGGTGCGGACAAGATGGCATCGCTTCCTAAGCCAGAAGACGAACGCAATCCCGTACTTGGTCTGCGAAGTATCCGCTTATCATTGCGGAACTTGCCGTTATTCCGAACGCAATTGCGGGCCATTTTACGAGCCAGCGTATTGGGTGACGTGCGGGTGATGTTCCCCCTCATCACGACGTTGCTCGAATTTCGACAAGCCAAAATGGTCCTTCAAGATGTGATGGAGGATTTGGACGAGAAGAAGGTCGAGTTCAATCGAGATATTAAGGTTGGGATGATGGTCGAAGTTCCCGCCGCCGTGGTGATGATTGATCGGTTCGTGCAAGAGGTTGATTTTGTAAGTATTGGCACGAACGATTTGACTCAGTACACGTTGGCCGTTGATCGTGGCAATAAAGATGTCGCCCCGTTGTACAACTCGTGTGATCCGGCTGTATTGCGGTTGATCGATCAAACGGTCAAAGCCTGTAACGGTGCGAAAATTCCGGTCAACATGTGCGGCCAAATGAGCGGCAATCCGCTCTACACGATTTTGTTGTTGGGAATCGGCTTGCGTCAATTGTCCGTGCCGCCCAGTGCGATACCCGAAATTAAGAAAGTTTGTCGGAGTGTGGCGATTGACCATTGTGAGACGGTCGCGACCCGCGTTCGCGAGATGGAAAACGCGCGGGAAATAAAAGTCTATTTGCGTGAAGAGTTGAAGAAGTTCGCCCCGGAACTGGTTATTTAACCAAAATGCTTTCCACGTCGTTTTGTTCGATTTGTTAATCACGTTATTCACCAAACAACGTCCATGATCCGTCAGCGTATCCGAATCCGATTTGCCAAGCAGGACGACCTCCGCTGGCTGAGCCATCGCGATTTGCTGCGCACCTGGGAACGGTTGATTCGCCGGGCCAATTTGCCCCTCTCGATGACGGAAGGTTTTCATCCCAAACCGAGAATGAATTTTCCTTCGGCCCTGGCGGTTGGGATCACGGGCTTGGACGAAGTTGTGGAACTTGAATTGTGCGAGGAACGAACGGCGGAGGGGTTAATCGAACAACTGCCCCCGCTGTGTCCGCCAGGGCTGATCATTCACGGAGTGGAAATCGTTCCCGAGGGTACCCGTAAACCACACGTTCGCTCGGTGACGTTTGAGATTCCGGTTCCTGTAGAGCGTCGTCCTGCTCTGTTGGAAAAAATTGATGCGCTGCTGGCCGAGACGTCCCATATCGTAACTCGCGAGCAGCGAACGGAACCTTTGGACATACGACCTTGGATTGAAGAATTGAAGATAATTGACGGCACGTTGCAAATGCGATTGCATGTGCAGCATGAAGGGAGTGCTCGCCCCCGCGAGATTTTAGAGGCCCTGGCCGTTGCCGATTTAGAGATGGAGTTGGGTGCGCGTTTAATTCGCACTCGCGTGGAACTTCATGCGGAAAACCCGCTCTTGGAAAAGGGCCTTACGACTTAACCAGAACAACACCGTGTGCGATTGCCGGTCGTAGCGAACGAGTTTCCACCAACCCCCGCTCACTCGACCCTGGCTCGCCAACCATTACGAAGAATGGAATTCACCCGATGAAGCAAGAGATGTTAATCAACGTATCGCAGCCGGAGGAATGCCGGATCGCGATCGTGGAGGACGGAGTCCTCGAAGAGTTGTATATCGAACGTTCCAGCCAAAACAATTACGTAGGGAACATTTATAAAGGCAAAATCGTCAATCTCGAGCCGAGCATTCAAGCCGCCTTCGTCGATTTTGGCGTCGGCCGGAATGGGTTCCTGCATATCAGCGATGTCGAATCGCAGTATTTTCGCCAAGGAGGTTTCGATCCCGACAAGCCGCTTGAATTTGGTGGCGGGCGGCCCCATCACGCCGAATTCGACGATCTCGATGACGACGGGATAGAAGGCGAAGCGGAAAATAAACCGGATCCACGCCAGCGTCGCCCTCGCCCGGGCGCGCGACCCCGCGTGAAGCCGCCGATCCAGGATATTCTCCGCCGTGGTGACGAAGTTTTGGTACAGGTTATTAAAGAAGGGATCGGCACGAAGGGTCCGACCCTCTCGACCTATATTAGCATTCCCGGTCGGTATCTCGTCTTGATGCCAGCCCTGGGCCGCGTTGGTGTTTCGCGCAAGATCGAAGACGATCAAGCCCGGCGGACGCTCCGCGATATCATGCACGAACTCAATCCGCCGAAAGGATTGGGTTTTATCGTCCGCACAGCGGGCGTGGACCGGACGAAAAAAGAAATCTCGCGCGACTTAGCGTATCTCTTGCGGCTGTGGAAGGTCATCGTGCGGAGGGTCAAGAAGCACCCCGCCCCGATTGATATCTACGAAGAAAGCGACATGATCATTCGCACCATTCGCGATATTTTCACGGGCGATGTTGATGCGATTTACATCGACGAGCCGCAAGCCTACGAACGGGCGAAAGAGTTTCTGCAAATCGTCATGCCCCGCTATGTCAATCGGCTGCAACTGTACTCGGGGAAGGAACCACTGTTTCACAAGTACAATATCGAGGACGAGATCAATCGCATTCATCAGCGCAAGGTTCCGCTGAGACAGGGCGGTTCAATCGTGATCGACTCGACCGAGGCTCTGGTCGCCATTGACGTCAATAGCGGTAACTTTCGCGCAGATAATTCAGCGGATGAAACCGCCTATCAAATGAACATCAACGCCGCTAATGAAATCGCTCGTCAACTTCGGTTGCGCGATCTCGGCGGCGTGATCGTTAATGACTTTATCGACATGCGAAAAGAACGCCACCGACGCGGTGTCGAGCGGGCCTTACACGAGGCGGTCAAACGCGATCGCGCACGCACGAAAATCCTTCGCATCAGTCCGTTTGGACTAATCGAAATGACCCGGCAGAGAATTCGTCCGAGCCTCAAAAAGAGCGTTTACAAAGATTGTCCCGGCTGTATTGGGACGGGCGTCGTGAAAAGTGCCGAGAGCATGGCCATTGAAGTCGTCCGGTTGTTGATTCTGGCGGGGCACCGTGAGGATGTGGCCAAAATCAGCATTACGGTTGAGGATGAGGTCGCCGCCTACCTAAATAACAAGAAACGGCGGGAAATGGCCCGGATCGAGGACGATGGCCACATGACGGTGCAAGTCTTTGGCCTGAAAGGAGTTTCGCCCGAACACTTGGCCGTTGAGTGCCTGGATGCCAACGGTCGAGAGGTCAAATTTACCCCGGCGTAAGCCCTCGACCCGCCCAGGGAAATTCGTTAGACTGTTGGGCTACCAATAAATTAGCATCAAAATTTCAGGTACGTTTTGCGGGCTGCTGCGGTTGGCGCGCTGGCGAACGTTATTCGTTTTTTAGACACAAAAAGGCACACATGTACGCAATTATTACCGATGGCGAACGTCAATACAAAGTCGAAGAAGGCCAAAGCCTCGATATCGACCTCCGTGAAGAGGCGGCTGGCGCGACCATCACATTCGACCGAATTCTCGCGATCAGCAACGGCACCGACATTCGCATTGGCCAGCCCACCGTCGCGGGGGCCAGTGTCACGGCGGAAGTCGTCGGGCCCGTTCACGGACCAAAACTGGTTGTGCAAAAGAAACGCCGCCGCAAGAATTACAAGCGTCGCACGGGCCATCGCCAATTGCACACCCGCGTCAAGATCGCCAAAATCACTGCCTAATTTGGCCCGGGAATCTTCCGCACATTGGGTGACGTCGGTTTCCCGTTGACCCTGGTCGAATATCGTAATAAACTTAGTCCAAGTTCGGCAGGCTTGCCGTCTGATGGTGGCTATGGCGCAATTGGTTAGCGCACCAGATTGTGGATCTGGGGGTTACGGGTTCAAATCCCGTTAGCCACCCCTTTTCAAGTTTGTGTTGGCTTGTTCAATCTCTTGGACAAAGCGGGGCATTTGTTGTACCGCAGCGACACGGCGTTTTTCGAACACGGGGTCACCGAAGTAATTGTCGCGTGGGCAAAACGCCGCTTGTTTTGCTGCCCATTGCCACATCGTCCAACCCTCCCAAAAACGTGACTGCGGTTTGTGTAAAACGATTTTGCAATGCAAAAGCGGAAAAAGTGTGAGGGGCGAGTTGAAGCACCCGCTCGCCATGAATGAATTTGCCTCACGCGGCGTCTTTTTGATGGGTGGGTGTACCGCGGTCTTTTTTCTTCTTTCTTCAAGTTATTCTAAGCGTCCGGCGGGCCGTCGATTCATGTCTATTTCAAAAATTCAACGCGCCCTGATTAGTGTGAGCGACAAGCTCGGGCTGGCCGACTTTGCCCACGGATTGGCAGCGGCAGGCGTCGAGCTTTATAGCACCGGCGGGACACGCGCCCATCTCGAAAAAGAGGGACTCACGGTTCGTGACGTTTCCGCCTACACCGGCTTTCCGGAAATGATGGACGGCCGGCTGAAAACGCTGCATCCCAAAATTTTTGGCGGGATTCTCTGTCGCCATGATCGGGCCGACGACCTGGCGGGCCTCAAGCAACATGGGATCTCGACGTTTGAACTGGTCGTAGTGAATCTCTATCCGTTCGAGGCGACCATCGCCAAGCCGGGCGTCACGGTCGAAGAAGCCATCGAGCAAATCGACATTGGCGGGCCATCGCTCGTGCGGGCCGCGTCGAAAAATCATGCCTTCACGACCATCGCGACAAGCCCGGAACAATATGCCGAAATTCTTGCGCAGGTAAAACAACACGGCGGGACCAACGCCGATCTGCGACGCAAGCTCGCGGGCCAAGCGTTTCAAATGACCGCCCGCTATGATCGAGCGATTGCCGATTATTTTGCCAAGTTAGAAACATCGGACGAATTTCCGGCCGAGTTGAATTTGAGCCTTCGCCGCAAGGCTGTCCTGCGATATGGTGAAAATCCGCATCAGCCGGGCGCGTTGTACTCGACCAGTCGGCCGAGCGGGCCTAGTCTCGTGACGGCGCGACAACTATCGGGCAAGGAGCTTTCGTACAACAACCTGCTCGACCTCGACAGTGCCTTAACCATCGTCCGTTCGTTCACATCGCCCACTGCGGTGGTCGTCAAACACAACAACCCGTGCGGTGCCGCGACGGCGAACGAGCTTTCCAAAGCGATGCGTCGTGCGCTCGATGGCGATCCGCTGAGTGCATTCGGCGGCGTGTTGGCGTTGAATCAGCCGGTCGATGCTGCGACGGCGGAAGTCCTGTCCGAGCCGGGCCGCTTCATTGAAGCGATCGTCGCTCCGTCATTTCAGCCCGACGCATTGCATATTCTGACGACCAAGCCCAAGTGGAAAGAAAATGTGCGGCTGATGGAAGTCGGCTCGCTCGTCGGAAGCGGAGAGGCTTGGCAATTGCGAGCCATTGAGGGCGGTTTTCTGGTGCAGTCGCCCGACAATGTTCTCGACCCAGAGACGGAATGGAAAGTCGTCACCGAGAAACAACCGTCGGGGCAACAACTGGCCGATTTACATTTTGCTTGGTCGGTCGTGCGGCACGTGAAGTCGAATGCGATTGTGATCGCCAATGGTCAAACGCTGTGGGGTGTGGGGGCGGGACAAATGAGCCGAGTCGATTCGGTCGAGATTTCCTTGAAGAAGGCGGGCGAACATGCCCACGGCGCCGCACTCGGTTCCGATGCATTCTTTCCCTTTCCAGACTCGATTGAATTCGCGGCCGCCGCAGGGGTGCGTGCGATCATTCAGCCCGGTGGCTCGAAGAAAGACCCCGACGTCATTGCCGCCTGCAATCAACATGGTCTGTCGATGATCCTCACTGGCCGTCGACATTTCAAACATTAAAGTCGTCCTAACATCGAGATTGCACCATGAAGTTGGGCCTGATCAATTCCGCCTGGGTGCAAGCCAATCAACCGACCGTGTTCGGCCTGCAAAAAACCAAAGAGATCGGATTTGATTGTGTGGATATTTTCGTCGATCCTTTGGAGATTGACATTCGCGAGCGGCGTTTAATCAAAGACGAATGTGATCGGTTGCAATTACCGATCATCTCCATCGCTTGCGTGGCGGTCGGTTTGATCGACTTCAATCCCAGCGTTCAAAAGTTTCACATGCGACGAGTCAAGCACTATCTCGATTTGGCCTATGAGTATCAAGCGAAGAATGTGTTGCTCGTCATCGGCGAATACATTTGGAATCGAGAGGTCATACCGCCCGCCGAGCAATGGCAGTTGGGGGTTTCGTCCGTTCGAGAGTTGGGTGAATACGCCGCTAAATTGGGTGTTGAAATCGCGATCGAACTCGAACCGTTTCATCATTCGCTATTGAACTCGGTCGATACGATGGTCAAGTTCATCGACGACGTGGACGTTCCGGCGGTCAAGGCCAACATCGACATTTCGCATCTGGTCCTGTCGAAGGTACCACCCGAAGAGTTGCGGCGTCTGAAAGGTAAGGCGTGCCACGTTCATATTTCCGATTGTGATGGCAAGGTTCACGGCGATCTGCCGCCGGGTCGAGGCGTCGTCCCCTTTGAGCCATACCTTCAAGAGATCAAGGCCCTAAATATCGACGGCACTATTTCGATTGAACTCGAATACTCGCCGCAACCTGAGAAGGTTATCGAATGGGTGACGGAAGCCTATCGCGAAACGGACAAACGCCTGCGGGCGGTTGGGTTAAGGGGATAAAACGTTTGTAATCGTTTAGGCGAGTCGCACAACGTTGCGGTTTTCGCCCCGGCAGACGAGCTGCACCGCCGAGCGATTCCCCCGTACACTTCCGGGCGAATTCAAATACTTCATCGGCCAACCTGTTTCAATTCCCTATTTCTTCTGCGCTGGCAGCATCTTCAAGTCCACGGCCCACTCGACAAATCGCAGGTGCCAAGTCCCGAAGGGTATTCCGTTGCGGGGAGAAATTGCGCCCGCGTGCTTGCCTTCGCCGTAAATGTGCATTTCCAGGTTCAACGGTTTGGGTTTCATTTTGGCACCGACCTCGAATAGGGCATTGTAGAATTCGACCGTCTGTTTGGCGTGAAAAACGTCGCCTGTGCCCGCACAAACGAGAAATGTTGGCGGCAGGTTCTGTGGAACTTTGCTCACGTTCAGCGAGCCGGGCGACCAACCGGGATAGACCAACACGGTCCAGTCGGGCCGAGAGCTAACCCGTTCGATTTCGTCAGTCGCGTCGGCCTGGCCCGCATCGAACGTGAGAACGAGGCGGGCGGTTTGTTCACCACCAGCGGAAAAACCCATGTGGCCAATCTTGTTGGGTTCGATGTTCCATTCCTTGGCATGTGCGCGGACGACACGCATCGCTCGCTGTGTGTCGAGCAGTGCATCGACGGCGGAATCATACGGCTTCAGACGATAACGATGGACGAAGCAAGAGACGCCGAGCGAATTGAACCAAGTGGCGATGTCGGTCCCTTCCGGTCCAACATTACAGGTGCTGTTGCCCCCGCCCGCCGAGAGGACGACCGACATTCCGTTCGCCTTTTCTGGCGGAGCGAGATACAACTCGATGGACGGATTATGAATGTTGATGACGGAGGAAACGCGGCCTTGGCCCGTGTTGAATTTTTCGTCCTCCGTCGAACCGGCAAGTGCTTTAAGGGTCGGATGACCCGGCGGAAAAAGTGTAATGACCTGATGACCGGCGGTCAGCGGTTTTGGTTCCAGGAGTTTGACGACCGGTTCGCCTGTCGTTGCATTCTTGGGAAGGAAGTTAAAAGCCGTCAACAGCACCAACAAAGGAAGTAGTTTCATGGTGTTCCTAAAAATTAATCGGAGACGTATGGCAACTTCAGCGGTTCGTGGGAAGGGGTGGGGAGTCCGATTCGCGGTGAAGACTTCGACCAGAAGAATCGACTCAGTCGCGAAATCGACTTTCGCCCCTCTTCGCTTTACCCGAAGGTTTACGACAACCCTTCCAGAATGCCCGTGCTGTCGCCGAGCGATTTGATCGGCGTGCCAAAGCGGTCGAGCATCGACATCCACAGATTGTTGAGCGGGGTTTCTTCGGGAACTCGCAAATAACGGCCCGATTTAATACTCCCGCCACCGCCGCCGACGAGCAACATCGGCAGGTCTTCGTGCGCATGACGATTAGGATCGGCCAGCGCACTGCCATAGGCAATCATGCAGTTGTCGAGCAACGTCCCCTCGCCTTCTTTAATCGCCTTTAGTTTGCTCGTCAGATAGGCCAGTTGCTGCATGTGATAGATATTGATCGCCTTGATCTTGGCGATGTTGTCCGGATTGTTTTGATGGTGGGAAATTGAGTGGTGCCCCTCATTCACACCCGCCATGCTGTACTTCTGCTCGCTTCCCTCGCGGGCAATCATAAACGTCACAATTCTCGTCACGTCGGTTTGAAACGCCAACACCATTAAATCGCACATGAGATGAATATGATCCGTCAGATCGGCGGGAACACCCTCGGGCCGCGAGACATCCGCAGGCAAATCGACCGGCGAGAGCTTTTCCGAACGAACGATCCGCTGTTCAAGATCACGCACGCCGGTCAGGTATTGATCCAGCTTTTGCCGGTCGCTCCCACCCAGTTTGCGATTGAGATCGCGGGCATCTTCCATGACCGAATCGAGTACGCTGGTCCGCAGTTCATTGCGGGCCAGGGTCTCCGGGTTGTTGGGCTGATCGCAAAAGAGACGGTTGAAGACCGCCTTCGGATTCACTTCCGTTGGCAAGGGCGTCGTCGCATCGCGCCAGGCGAGCGTGTGTTCATAGACGCACGAGTATCCACTGTCGCAATTGCCCGCACCGCGATAACCCTCGATGGCGATCTCCAGCGAGGGAAATCGCGTTTTTTCTCCTAAGCGGCGAGCCGCGATCTGATCGGCAGAAACGCCGACGCGAAAATTCGCGCCCGCCGTCTTCTTCGGTTGCACACCGGTGAGAAATGCACCGCCCGCGCGTGCATGATCTCCGCCACCGTCGCCGTTGGCCCGGGCTTTGTCGCAGGTTAGGCCGCCAAACACGAGCATCTCTTTGCGATGTTCGGCCATTGGCGCGAGGCAAGGGGTCATTTCGTAATCGGCCCCTTCTTCCTTCGGCATCCAATAGGGCATGTAAGCCCCATTGGGGACATAGAGAAACGCCATCCGGCGCGGAGCGGCCTCTGCGCCTCTGGCAGCGATTGCGGCGCGAGTCACTCGTGGTGCGAGCGACTCCAGCAGCGGCAACGCCATCGCCGTTCCAAGTCCACGCAACAGGGTCCGACGCGAAAACCGGTCGTAATTCATTTCATTTCTCCGGTGGAGGTTCTCATCTGAAACGGATCGCTGACAACGATCTCGGACAGAAGGGTCGAAAATCGATACTCATTCTTTTCTAACGCCGCCATAATTCTGTCCACAGCCCGGCGGTCGTAGGATTCCAAGCCGCGGCCCGTTGCGTAGGTCAACATTTTTTCCGCCACGCAACGCACGAACAGCGTCTTTTTGGTTTTGAGAATTTGCTTCAACCCGTCCGGGCCGTCGAACTTTCGCCCATCCGGCAAAACGCCGGACGCATCAATCACCGCAGTGCCATCTTGGTCGCGCCACTTTCCCACGGCATTGAAATTCTCGAACGCAAACCCGATGGGGTCCATCCGCTGATGGCACGAAGCACACAGTGTATTCGTGCGATGCTGCTCCATCACTTGACGTAATGTGCCCGACAATTGTTTTTGTTCATCGAGGGCGGGGACATCGGGCGGCGGCGGGGGTGGGGGTGAGTTCAGAATTTGTTCGAGGACAAACTTGCCCCGTTTTACAGGCGATGTTCGGGTCGCGTTCGACGTCAGCGTGAGAATGCTGGCTTGGGTCAAAATCCCACCGCGATTGGCGGGCGTTTTCACCCGAACGAACGCTCGGCCGCGAACCCCTTCAATGCCGTAATGTATGGCCAGACGCTCGTTCACGAACGTAAAGTCGGCGTCGAGCAACTCTAAAATGCTGCGATCCTCGCGAACAATGGCTTCAAAGAACAGGTCGCTCTCTTGAATCATCGCATCTCGCAAATCGCGATTGTAGGTCGTGAACTGTTCCGTGTCGGGCGAGGACAACTCCAACTTGCGCAGCGTCAACCACTGTTCGGCAAATCCGTACATGAAGGAGACCGACTTCGGGTCGCGGACCATGCGGCGAACCTGAGCGTCAAGATTCGCCCGCAACTCACCTTTTCCAGCAAGCGCGAACAACTCCTCATCCGGCATACTGTTCCACAGAAAGTACGACAGCCGGCTGGCAAGTTCATATTCGCTGATCCGATAGTTGGTTCCCTCCTTCGCGTCGGCCGGATCCAACTCAACACGGAATAGGAAATTCGGCGACACCAGTACCCGATACAGTGCCGCCCGAATGCAGGCTTCAAACCGGCGACCCTTACTCGCCGAGGCATCATACAGCCGCAAGCACGCGGCAACTTCGTCAGGACGAACCGGTCGCCGATACGCGAGAGTGGCAAATCGTGTAACGATTTCCTCGGCCGCCTCGCGGGGACTCGCCCCGTTTTTGTGGGCCAGAATTCGTTTTTGAATTTTGGGCTGCTCCGGCGGCGGCGGGTCGAACGGTCCTTCGACATCGATGCTCTGCAAAAACAAAATTCGCGTTTTACCGTCACTGACAGGAACCGGCGGACGAAATCGCCGCACGGGAGCAGGCAAGCCATCCGCTGTCTTTGGTGCGTCCGGCGTTGCGGTCTCTGGTTTGGCAACTTCCGGTCTCGCCGCATCCACTTTCGGAGAATCTGTTTTAGGTGCATCTGGATTGGCAACATCGGGCTTGATACCATCGGGTTTTGTAGTATCCGATTTCGCCGCTGGTTCGGTCGCGGGCTTCGCATCGGGGGCAGGCAGAGGGAACGGATTGAGCAACACCACGCCAATCCGGCTCGTTCCAGCCTTCATTCGAACCTTGGTCTCAAG
>JAYUFG010000180.1:0-5934 GCA_043738845.1 Planctomycetaceae bacterium | reverse complement strand
TTTAAGCCACTCCAACTCGACTTTCAGCCGACCGATCTGTTGGTACAGGTCGTCGAGCAACGCTTCTCGCTGTTCGCGTTCGCCGTCGTCCGGCTCGGTGAAGACCCGTTCGATGTTGTCGAGCAGTTTGCGTTTCCACTGGCTGACCAGATTGCCGTGAACGGCATACTGGCCCGCCAACTCGCTAATCGTTTTATCACCCCGCACAGCCGCCAAGGACACCTTGGCTTTGAACGGTGCATCGTATGTCTTCCGACTCCTCCGTCGCTTGACCATCGTGGAACCCTTGGAAAATGATTAAGGACTGTTATTCTACACCTTAATCCCACCCCATTTCGCGCCCAGTTTTCGGGGTCCAGCACAATGTTTCAGTCCTGACTGCCCAGCGGCGGAGAACATTATAGCAATTTTGTGAACGTGTGGACAGTATTAAAAATGGGCCATTTTGGAAATAATGAAGGCTAAACGATGAGCGATGAATGGGGGCGGGGAAGGGAGATGGCATAGTGCTTTGTCACAGCTAAAACGTGGGGTGCCACTTGCGCTGCCAGTGCTTCGTCGCGTGCTGTTTTGCTGAGCAGAGCCAATGGCACACCATCCCCCAATCAACGTGTGACCAAGCAATGGGTTGCTTGCCAACCGCTTTTCGCAGAAATTGCAAGCGGTAAAGCCAATTTCGTGTTTGCTGCGGATAAGTGCCACCAGCCATAAATTCCGAAATAATTCTGGCCCGCTTTCCAAACTGGCCTTGACCCCGATTCCAGGCGCAGGTATTTATCCCGCCCTCATCGGCTGGTGTCACAGCAACACAACAAACCCCCTGCGCGAAGATTTCCGGTTCAAGGATGAACCGTGGTCGAGTGCTTCCATTCGGGTTAAGGAGAAACGGGTTGAAAACGACGCAACTTATCACCGCTAGTATCACTCTCATTTTGGGCTTTGCCGCCCCGGCTCTCGCTGGACCAAGCGGAGGACTTCATCAAGTTGTCCTGACTGCGATGAGTCTCGGCGACAATGACTCGACGAATGTCGACGAACTGCTCAAGCGGGCACGTCAGGCCATCGACGAAGCCAATTGGGAAACGGCCGAGTCGTGCCTCGCCCGGGCCGAAGCTCAACACCCGACCTATAACATGTTCCACGTGGGCGACACGCCGAAGAAGGTGCGGGCCGATCTCGACAAGAAGCGCGCGGCCAAACAGGCGGGACCAAAACCGTCCTCGTTCTTCAGCCCGACGGCGACGAAGAAGAGTGACGGCTCGACGGTCGAGAACAATCCGTTCGCGGCTCGTCCTACGGCCGCAGCCGCTGTCGCGCAAACGTCGCCCTCGTTTGAAGCACCCGCACTGGCCGCTCCGGCGAGTGGTAAGCTTCCGTGGAGTCAAACGACCGAAACACCGGGTGGTCGGGCACTCACCTCGCAACCGCCGACCGAATTCGGACCCGATGTCAAACTGCCAAGCAAGGGGGAAGAAACTCCCGCAGCGGCTGACCCCGACGCCAAAACCAAGAGCGACGAGCTTCTGCATACAGCGCGCAAGGCCCTCGCCGTGGGCGACATTCGCCGCGCTGCGCAAATGCTCGAACAAGCCAAGGCGTGCAAAGCCCCATACTCGCTCGGTGATAACGAACCGAACAAAGTCGAATCGCTCATTCGCCGACAAAATGAGTTGCTGCAATCGAAGGCAGGCCGCGAAACGACCGACGTTTACAAGCGACAATATTCCGACTTGCTGCTCGAGCAGGCCAACGGAATGGCGAAGCTCGGCGACCTGGAAGAAGCCGAACGCCTTGCGAACGACGCCCAACGGCTTGGCGTAAAGTACACGGCCTTTGATACACGCCCCTCGATGGTTCTGGACAATATCAACTTGGCTCGCGGCGGAACAAAAGCGGGCACAACAGCGATTGCTGGCGGTTTGAATGCTGCCGCTGGCAGCTTGAATAACGCTGTAAACAGCGCGAGTAATGCTGTAAACAGCGCAAATAATGCCGCCCAAGATTTCGCGAGCAAACCGTTTCCAGCGATGCCCGCCGGTTTTGGAATGATGCCGCCGGTCGCCACCACCGTCGATACGAAAGACATTAACAGCGTCGCCAACGCCAAACAAGAAATTCAACGTTTGCTGACTGAAGCTCGGGCGGCAATTGCCAAGGGTGATCTCCCTAGAGCCGAACAACTTGTCAGTCAAACTGAAGCGTGGAAGTTGTCGGACACCCTATATGTTGCAGGCGAAGACCGCCCTGGTTTCGTGCGGCTGGAAATTGAAAAGGCCAGAGCCAAGACGACCAGTATTATGCCGAAGGTCGGTGCTTATCCGGTCACTCAAGCGTCAAACGCACAACCGGCTGATTTCAACGCGACGTGGAATGGTGGCAAGCCCACCGTTACGCAGGCCGCTTATGATCCGGCCCAGGATCGGACTCGCAACGTGCAAGTGACGGGCGATGAACCTTCATCGTCCCGCTTTAACTCGCCGGTCATTCAAGCGGTTCAAGCGACTTTGCCGCAACCGCCGGAAGTTCTTCCCTCGCCCGAAACTTCGGCCGGGACGGGCAACGGAATCAAACTGTATAAGCAGGCCGAAGAGGCCTTGCAAAAAGGAAACTCGGAAGAAGCCTTGAAGCTGTTCCGCGAAGCCTATGCCTATCGCAATGAACTCGATCCAGGGCGTCAACAAGCCTTGCAAGACAAGCTGCAATTGATGTCGGGTCAAGCGATTTCGAGCGGGAAACGGGGAACTCCGGGAGAATCGCTGCTTCCCGCTGCGACGGCGAATGAACAACTCTTGAACAAGAAATACTCCGCTGACGTGGCGCGCCGCACGGCGGACGCCAAGACCCTCCGTGAACATGGCAATCCGAAGGGGGCGATGGAGTCCTTGACTAAACTCCGTTCGGACGTTGAGAAATCGGAATTGGAAGCACGAGCGAAAGAAGCCCTCACTCGCCGTGTCGATGGCGAGATTCGCGATTTGAGCAAATTCATCGACGGCAATAAGGCCCAGATCGAACTCGATCAAACCAATAAGGACATCAAGGGCGAAATTGCCCGCGAACAAAAGGTCAAGATCGAGGTGCAAGAAAAGCTGGCCAAGTTGGTCAACGAATTCAATCAGTGTATGCACGAGCAGCGTTATGCGGAGGCTGAAGTCATTGCCAAAAAGTGCAATGAACTCGACCCGCGTAATCCAACGGTTGTGCAGGTCATGTTGACGGCCAAGTTCGCCCATCGCTTGAAGCAGAGCAAGGATACTGAAGCCGAAAAGGAGCAGGGCTGGGTCGACGTGATGGAAGGGGTCAATAGGACCGGCATTCCGACCGACAAAGACTTTCAGTTCGGAGATCCCAAGTATTGGCAGCAATTGACCGACTCGCGTGGAAAACGTTTTAAGGACGAAGGCAAAACTCGCCAATCGCCGAAGGACATGGAAATTCGCCAACGCTTGATGACGCCGGTCTCGTTCAAGTTCCACGAGCGGCCGTTGGAAGAGGTCGTCAAGTACATCGGCCAAATGGCGCAGATCAATGTCTATTTTGATCCCCAGGGATTGAGTGCTGAAAACGCGTCAACCAGCGATCTCATCTCCATTGATCTGCAAAACGAGATTTCGGTGAAGAGTGCGCTCGATTTAATTCTGCCGTCGAAACACTTGAGTTGGGTTATCAAACATGAGACGCTCACGATCACGAGCGAACACATGCGCGACAATAACGTGACCACGGTGAACTACAGTGTCGCCGACTTGGTCATTCCGATCCCGAACTTCGTCCCGAACGGAAATATGGGTTTGGCCGCCGCCATTCGTGAAGGTTATAACCGTGCTGGAACGCACAACATTCCTGGAAGTTTCACGGGAATCGGCGGGCCGGTCGCTGTTGTGGCCGCGAATGAAAATGGTTCTAAGATGTCTGCGATTTTGAATCCAGAAGTTAAGGCTCAAATGGCAAAGGCGGGCTTCAATCCCACCGGCTCATCGAGCGGTAACGGTTCCAGCGGTAAGACTCTCGGGCAAGGACCGGGCGGCTTGGGTGGCGGGTCGCAAGCTGACTTTGATAGCCTCATCGAATTGATCACCTCGACCGTGCGGCCGCCCTCTTGGGACACCGTCGGCGGGCCAGGTTCCGTCAAAGGCTTCGAAGGAACCTTGAGCTTGGTCGTGAGCCAAACGCAAGAAGTTCACGAAGAAATCGCCGACCTGCTCAAGCAATTGCGTCGCCTGCAAGACTTGCAGGTTACGATTGAAGTTCGCTTTATCTCGCTCAGCGATCAGTTCTTCGAACGGATTGGCTTTGACTTTGAATTCGATCTGAAGGACAAGAGCGGTTTTGGCAACAGTGCGCCGAATAACGCCGCCCGTGGTACGATCATCGGCTTGCAAGGAGCCAATACGGGCCTTGGTGCGACGCCGAGCGCAAATCAATCCGCCTTTAACAACATCGCGTTCCGTCAAGGTTCGTTTGGCGAAACGAGCACGTCGCCCGTCACGGCGGCGGCCTTCTCGACCAGCCCCGCCTCGTTCGGATTTGCGATCCTAAGCGATATCGAGGCCTACTTCCTGGTCCAAGCGGCCCAGGGCGATTCTCGATCCAACATTTTACAAGCTCCAAAGGTCACCCTGTTTAACGGTCAACAGGCGTTTGTGTCCGATACGACGCAACGGCCCTTCGTAATCAGCGTGGTGCCGGTCGTCGGCGATTTTGCGGCCGCACAACAACCGGTCATTGTCGTCCTGTCTGAAGGAACCAGTTTGACCGTGCAAGCGGTCGTCACCTCGGACCGGCGATTTGTCCGACTGACGGTGGTGCCGTTCTTCAGTCAGATCGGCGACGTACAGGAATTCACGTTTGAGGGTACCTCCTCGACGAAGAACGATTCCTCGTCCACCGCTAAGAACGACGCGACCACCACGCCAGGAACCACATCCAGCGCAACGACGACCCGCAGCGGTACCACAGTGCAGTTGCCCGTCTTCTCCTTCGTGACGGTCACAACCACGGTGAGTGTTCCCGACGGTGGAACGGTCTTGCTGGGCGGTATCAAACGTTTGCAAGAAGGTCGCAACGAGCGAGGTGTTCCTTTGCTGAGCAAACTTCCTTACGTCAATCGGCTGTTCAAAAATGTGGCAATTGCCCGTTCGACGACGAGTTTGATGATGATGGTCACGCCGCGGATTATCATTCAGGAAGAAGAAGAGAGCCGCCTGCTGGGTAACTCACAGACGCAGTAAGGTAGTTTTGGTGAGTGGCTAAAACTTAAATTGAATTCCCCCCGGGGGTTGGCAGCGATGCCAGCCCCTTTTTTATTGCGCTAGCGGCAAGGGGGCTGGGAGTTGGTTTCGCGACGACGATTTGCAAAAACGACGAATCTTTACCGCGAAACCCACTCCCGACCTCCTCGCGATTTGTCCCGTGTCATCGGTATTCACTCGACCAGAAATCATGACGCTTCATTGCCCCAAGCACCGTTGCAAATCTTCCATTTCGACGCGGCTGCCGACTAAGAGTGATGTTCGCTGATGAATACTCGTCGGCTGTATGTCCAATATATCCTGATTCCCGTTGGTGGCGATGCCCCCCGCCTGCGTCGCCAAATAGGCAATCGGGTTGGCTTCATACAACAGCCGGAGTTTCCCCTCGGGATTAGCGGCCGTTGGCGGATACAGAAAAACGCCCCCCTTCAGCAGCGTGCGATGAAAGTCGGCGACCATCGAACCAACATATCGCGACGAATAGACGCGGCCCAATTTTCCCGATCGCAGTCGCTCCAAATAGGTGCGATAGGCGGGCGCAAACGAGTCGCAATAGGCTTCATTGACGGAATAATACTTGCCCTGCTCCGGCATCTGAATGTTTTCATGGCTGAGGACGTAGGCACCAATTGCCGGATCGAGTGTGAAGCCATGCACGCCACGGCCGACGCTGTAGACCAAA
>JAYUFG010000179.1:0-2243 GCA_043738845.1 Planctomycetaceae bacterium | reverse complement strand
GGTTTCAGTTGCAACAGCAAACACTCCCGCAGGTCACGAGCCGCAACGCCCGGCGGGTCCAATCGTTGAATCAACGCGAGGGCCTCTTGGGCGAGCTTCAATTGCTCTGGGCCAGCGTCGGCGTCGAGCAAGTCCTGTAGCGGACCTTGCAAGTAACCGCTTGGGTCGAGATTGTAAATGATGCGGTCGCACATCGTCCTCAAGGCTTCGGACGGTTGGTGCCAACTCAATTGCTCGTGTAGATAGTCGTGCAACGTCTGGGGGCGATCCGCCATATTGGCGATCACGTCATGTTGCCGGTCGGAACTATCTTCCGTTCGCTGGCTAGAAATTCGCGAGCGTTCGTCGTATTGGTCGGGATACTCCCGATCCATTTCGACCAAGCGTTCAAAATCGTCCTTATTGTCTTTGCTTTCATCGACGACCATCTCCCGTTCTTCGAGGGTCGGGGCGTCGGGCCGTTCGATTTCGGCCGACTCGTCGGGGAGATCGGGATCGGCCTCTTGGACGTCCAGGCACGGATTCTCCTGAATCTCCTGCTCGATCCGTTCCTGCAACGCCATAATCGGCAATTGCAGAATCTCCATCGATTGGATCATTCGGGGGGCCAGAATTTGCTTCTGGGCCATCCGCATTTCTTGTCCGAACGAAAGCCGCATAGGATTCGATTTCGACCAAAGTGACAAAACGAAGGGGGAAAAGCTGGCTAAAAGTCACGGTATTGATAATTTACGGCACGGTTTTTGCTGAACATTGCTGATTAAGCACTGTGGCAACTTATACGGAACCGGAGTCCTCTCTACAAGTCTACCTTATGGCACGATTTTTGCGAGCGGATATAATCGTGTTGTTGTGGGTTTGAGTGTCGAGAATCGAGTCGGGTGGTGAAAAAAACCAATTTTCGGCTATTTTTGTACGAATGGGTCAATTTCCCGGGTTTTCTCTGCGTTCTCCGCAGAGGGATTTTGGGGGGATTGATCCGCCAAACGGTGAGGGACAGTTTGTATCAGCCTTTTGGCACCAATTCGGGATAAATGATTTCGACCCAAAGCCCAAACTTTTTAACCGACCACTCGTGAACCAACTTCCCTGATTTGACTTTTGTTGACTCCGCTGGTTGCAATGCTTCGCTTGCGCGGCGCGGCTAACCGAATATTGCGAAACCTGGAAGTAAATTCGGGCCGAATCCTTAACGATAGGACCATGTTGACGATAATCAACGGGTCACGGTTTTTTGGAGCATGATGAGTATGACCACCACCACCGACCACCGCACCGTCTGCGAGCGATTTTGGACCTGTCTCGGTCCATTTGCGGTGGGTGTTTTCGCTGTCCTTCCATTCTGTTTGAAGGCTCTTCCGGCCCACGCTCAATTCAATTTCGAGCAACCGCCGATCAACTATGACAAGGGCGAACTGCATGATCGGGTGACGCTCCTCAAGCAAAAACTGGAAAAGGGAGAAGCGACGATCCCGTTCGACGATAAGTTTGGCTACTTGCCCGGCCTGATGAAGTTGCTTAACGTCTCGCCCGCCACGCAAACGCTCGTCTTTTCCAAAACGAGCTTCCAACGCAACAAGATCAATCCTCATTCACCACGGGCACTTTACTTCAGTGATGATTTGTATCTTGGATTTTGTCAACGGGGCGATGTCGTTGAGATTTCGAGCGTCGATCCGCAGCAAGGAGCCATCTTTCATTCACTCACGCAACATCCGGAAGAAAAGTGCGAACTCGTTCGCCAAATCGACAGTTGTTTGCAATGTCATGCGTCGTCGTTGACGCAAAGCGTTCCTGGCCATTTTGTGCGGTCGGTCTTTCCCGACGCGACGGGAATGCCCGTCTTTTCGTCGGGCACATTTCGCACGACGTATCAAAGTCCGTTCAAGGATCGCTGGGGTGGTTGGTACGTGAGCGGGACACATGGCCAAATGCGACACATGGGCAACGTATACGTTAAAAACCCGAAAGAGGCCGCCGTTCTTGACATTGAAGCGGGCGCGAACATTACCGACCTGAGCAAGATTGTCGATGTCGCGCCGTACCTGACGCCGCACAGCGACATTGTCGCTTTGATGGTTCTGGAACATCAGTCACCGTCGCATAATCAGTTGACCTTGGCAAACTATCAAGGTCGCTTGGCCCTGCGTGATGAAGAGGCACTCCGTTCGATGGAGAACAATCCGGCGGCACCGCGAAGTGCGAGCATTCAATCACGTTTTGATTCTGCCGCCGAGCATTTG
>JAYUFG010000178.1:0-5957 GCA_043738845.1 Planctomycetaceae bacterium | reverse complement strand
ACTTAAGTTACCGCGAAGAAGCGAACCTCTTCGGCGAAACGGCCCGGCGTTTTTACGGTTTGTAATTCGGTATCGTGAACCAGGACATTGCCAGCACAGCGTTTGGGGGTGTTGCGAGGCCGTGTTGTGCAGCCTCGGATGAAACGAAGTTCGCAGAATCCCGCTTGTACCAGGCATGTGCTCCGAACATTGTTTTTAAGGTTGCCAAACCCAATCGACGTTTTCAGGTTCGAGTGCGCGCACGAAAAAAGCCGCAGGAAAATCCTGCGGCTTTTTCGCAGTAGGTTCAACGGTGCCTTACCCGTTGGTGGTTGACCGCCAAAATTTGTGCGTTTCACCGGGATGATAACCCCAAGACACAAGATTCTTCCAGGCGGTGTCCGCTCCGCCGTAATCGATCGTGCCATTGGCGTAAATCGTCACGAAGTATTGTTGATAGTAATGCCATTGCGTCGAAGTCTTGGTTTGATACCAAATCGTCACGACATAGATATTCGCTTTGACGCCCGTCGAACCGTTGGCCTGGGCGACCGGCGGGGCTAAGGTGGACGTCAGCGTCACGAGAAGCAAAGCAGCGACGACGGGCAGCGATAACTTACGCAAACGGAACATGGTGGACTCCTGCTGTGCAGAACAGCGTTTCGGGGTGGTGCGAGGCCGCATTGTGCGACCCCTGATAATAAGAGAATGCCGAAATCTCGCTTCAGCCCGACACGCCCTCAAAAATGTTTTTGCAAGGGACCAAAATCGGCGTATTCGCCGTAAAATTCGGTCCTCTCCCAGCGGAATGCCTGCGAGTCGCTCCGCAGAAAGTCGACTTTTTGATGCAAAACATCGACAAACCCTTGCCCCCTCGGATAAGCTAGAGGTCGTTTCGTTTTCCGACTTGGAGAGGTTGTTATGTCCGCTGATGATTCGATGTCCCCCTGGATTCAGAAGTTGAGTCACGGCGACAGTCGGGCGGCGCAAGTCATTTGGGACCGATACTTTGAACGGCTCGCATTTTATGCGCGAAAGAAACTGGAGCGATTGCCGACCCGCGCCGCCGACGAAGAGGATGTCGCGATCAGTGCCATGCACAGTTTCTGCCGCGGCGTGGCGGCGGGTCGATTTCCGCAACTGGCCGGTCATCACGAATTGTGGCCGCTGCTCGTTACGATCACAGCCCGCAAAATTTATGCCCAGGCTCGTCGTGATCGGGCGACCAAGCGAGGCGGTGGCAAGGTTCGCGGCGAATCGGTTTTTCTGCAGGCGGGTGGCGACGATCAAGACATCGGGATCGAGCAGGTCTTGGGCAACGAGCCAACACCCGAGTTGGCCAACATGGTGGCGGAAGAATGTCAGCGATTGCTTGAAGTCCTAGGCGATGAGTCATTGCGTCAGGTCGCACTCTTGAAGCTCGAAGGCTACACGAGCGACGAAATCGCGAAGCAGCTTGATTGCGTGACTCGAACCGTCGAGCGCAAACTGGAGCGGATTCGTGCCATTTGGTCGCAACCTGCGGCGGCTTAACGAATGCTTCAATCGTTCCAGGGGGTTGCTATACTGTCGGGGACGAACTGGGGTGCATCGGCGGTTGTCGTTTGAAAATCCACATCTTCAAAAGAACCACCATTAAAGTTTAGCTTTCAGGCGCAGGCATGGCTCGACGTAAGAGTGAACCGACGATTCCGCGCGTCTCGGTATTGAATGCCGAGTTAGACCAGCTTTGCGATGCATTCGAGGCGGCTTGGCGAGCGGGAAAACCGCCGACCCTCGAAAGCATCGTCGGCCAAGTCGTAGTTGGACAACAGCCAGGCTTGTTCCGTGAACTGCTGCATGTGGAAATCGCCTATCGGCGCAAACGGGGAGAATCGCTCCTGCCCGAATCGCTTACCGGTCGCTTTCCGCAATTTTCTGCCGTCATCAATACCCTGTTGCCTCCGGCCGCAACATCAGTCGTGGAGCTGGAGGCGAAAACCTTCGTCGGGAGCGCATCGCAAGTGATGTCGGTCGGTCTGGAAAACGGACCGGGGTCTTTATCGGGCGAGGCATCGCCAGCCGCGACCGATCGTTTTAAGGCGTTGCGTTTGCACGCTAAGGGAGGGTTGGGCGAAGTCTTTGTGGCTCACGACAATGAGCTGGCTCGCGAGGTCGCCCTCAAAGAGATCAATGCCCGCTTTGCCAACGATCCGGAAGCTCGTGAACGATTCGTGCGAGAGGCGGAAATCACCGGTCGCTTAGAGCATCCGGGCATCGTACCGGTCTATGGTTTGGGGTATCACGCCGATGGTCGGCCGTATTATGCGATGCGGTTCATTCAGGGCGAAAGTTTACAGCAGGCCCTGCAAAACTTTCACGATGCCGACAAGAAACCACAACGAAACGCGGGTGAGCGAGCTTTAGAACTTCGTCAGCTATTGCAACGGTTCATCGCCGTGTGCAACGCAATCGGTTACGCCCACAGTCGCGGGGTCTTGCATCGCGATTTGAAGCCAGGCAATATCATGCTCGGCAAGTTTGGCGAGACGTTGGTCGTCGATTGGGGACTTGCCAAGATCATTGGTCGCATGCAGGAACCGGAAGTTGATTGCGAGACGATGATGAATCTTTCCATCACCGGCGATTCATCCGCCACACGGATGGGGAGCGTCGTCGGAACTCTCTCCTATATGAGTCCGGAACAGGCTGCCGGTCGAGTCGATCAACTCGCGCCCGCCAGCGATGTTTATTGTTTGGGAGCGACGCTGTATTGCCTTTTGACCGGCAGCCCGCCATTTAATGGAACGGTCCAAAAAGTGCTGCGAGACGTCGAAGAAGGAATCTTTCTACCGCCGCGACAGATTAAGAAGGAAGTCCCAGCGGCCTTGGATGCGGTTTGCTTAAAGGCGATGGCGGTGCGGCCGAATGATCGCTATGTCTCGGCCAAAGCCCTTTCGGATGATTTAGAGCATTGGTTGGCCGACGAACCGGTCTCGGCGGTGCCCGACAGTCTCAGTCAACGGGTGGCCCGCTGGACTCGGCGAAATCGTGCCTGGGTTCAGGTCGGATCAATGGCACTCGTCTTGTTGGCGGTCGTTTCGACGTTGGCAGCGGTGCTGATCAACAACGCGAGCCAAGATCGCCTCGTCGCCGTGCAACATGAATCCGACGCCAAAGCACTCGCTGCCTTGTCTCGCTCATTTGAAACGGGTTTAAATGCGACCGATTGGTCGCCGCAACAAGTTGGTGCGCAGGAAACGCTCATCACCGAAATTGCCAAGTACGACACAAATTCCGTAACGGAGACCAAGCAGCGACTTTACCAGCGTTTCGCAGCCGCGATTGAAAGTGAACTGCGACGTGAAAAACTGACTGAAGCGACAGCCGCGACGATCAACGTCAAACTGGCACTTTTGCGCGAACGCCGTTCGGACTTGGCAATCCCTTTGACCTCGCTGCTCGCCAGTCGCCGGGGCGATTGGCAAATACTCGCCGCCCTGGAGCAGCCGTACACGAACTTGGGCCAGATGTTTTCAGAGCAAGAAGTACACATTGCCGAGTCAAAACAAGCCCTTTTCCACGCTCTGCCAAATCAAGAAGGAGCCGCGCCGGTCGTCGTCACGAAAGTCGCTTGTGGAGCTGCGGCCAGGGTTGATGCAGAGTTCGAGACGTCATGGGGTTCCACCGATCAACTTGGTTTTCTCTTGCAAGCGGGCACGAGTCCCGCGTATGAGTTCACGCTCTCGATTGGTCAGCGTCGGCAAGTTGCGGACGATGCCGCTCCGGTCAAGGTGGCGCGCACGTTCGATTTAGCCCGTACTCAGCAGGCCGATGTGTTGGTGGAAATTTGGCGAGAGGGAAATATTCTGCGGCGGGAAAGTTTTCCGGCGGCGAGACTTCCAGCTGGCCCCTTAAAAATCCGTTGCCAGCGAGAATTAGCCCATCTCTCCCTACAAGTGACGGGCCTTGATCCGATTGACGTCTTGGACCCTTTCCCTCTGGGCACCAGCGCAGCGGCCACCAATGTTGCCTTACGCTGGCCACCACAAATTCAACTCCGGCGGCTGGAAGTCTCTCAACACGAAGCCGCCTTGCAGACGACAGAATTTGAAAAAGCGGACGAACTTTTTCATGCGGGCCGGTTCGAAGATGCGCTCCGTGAATATAGTCGGCTGGCGGTTGCCAGCGAGGAGGTGGAATTGCGGCACGAGGCGCAGGCGAAGCAAGGCCTGTGCCTGATGAAATTGAAACGGGTAGACGAGGCCGCTAAACAGTTCGAGACGTTGCTGAATCAACCGGGTGAGCGTTGGCCAGCCTTGGCTGGTTGCGAACTATGGCTGTTGCGACTGCGACAGAATCGCGACAACGATGCCGATGTAATTGCCCATCTGCTGGCCTCCCGCTTCGTGCCAGCCCAGATTGTGCCGTTGATTCCGGGCGACGTGCGGAACGAAATCATGAACCATTACTACGATGACTTTCGGGTTGGCGCGAAACGGGTCCGCTTCAATCCCCGCCTGCGACAGAACTTGGAACTTTATCTCGTCATTGACCGGCTGTTTTCGCGCACGGGCGAGCCAACATTTCAGGGTCTGCACGCGGCGACCGAGGCCTACGAAATGCTGGACGATTTGCCCCAAGCCATTTCGTTTTCGAGACAAATCAACAAGCGAGACAGCAACGCCTGGGGCGTCGCATCGCTGGCACGCTTGCTGCGACTTAACAAAGATTATCCACAAGCGCGGCAAGAACTCGACGGGGCACTAGCGAATTTTGCTGGCCGCGATCCGTCAGGTACCGCTGCATTGTTTATTGAACGTGCCCGTTTGAGTTGGATCAAAGTTGGCCTGGACGCAGCCGCCTCCGACATCGCCGCGCTCGAGAAAATCCTCGAACAAAGCAATCCACAGCAGCCGAGTTTGGATTTTAATGTCACCGGAACAGGATGTCTGCTGTGTGGAATGTATCATTCGCATCGGGGTGAAGATGAAGCGGCCAAACGACTCTGGACCAACGGTATGAAACGCATGGCCAGCGAGATGCAGTTTGATCGGTATGTCGGCTACAGAACCATTGAGCATTTTGTCATGTTGGCCGGTTTGTCCGAGCAGCCCGACGAAGTCGCCGTCCGAAAAGCGGTGGAAATTCTCCTCAGTTCCAACAACCCGATGATTTCCGTCGGCGGTCCGATGATCGGGACCGACAAGGTGGTGACGATGGCTACGCAGATTTGGCAAACGAAGCGCGGGCGAGAGGTCGCCCTCGACTTAACCTTGGATCGCTGGGCGAAATCGGAAGCGGCCCAGAACTCCGTCGTTCTCGTGGCGTGGTATGCCATTCGTCAAGCGGCCTTCGCTGGCCAACTTGAGGCCGAGCAAGATCAGCTTGTTTGGGAAATCTCGCAAACCACTTACACGCACATCATTCTCAATGGGAAATTATCAACACCGCAGATGGTGCAACTTAGCGCGGCTTGGAGTGGTATCACCGGAATTCTCGGCTGGAAAGGCGTCGCCGATGCAATCCCGCCCGAAACACGCGGCCCGTTTGCGTATGTCCTGGCCCATCGTTACCAGCGGTTGGGCCAACTGGCTGACTCCGAGGTGATGCTCCGCGATGCGGTTGCCCATTCCGAAAAGGATTCGCTTTTACACCGCTTGGCCGAACGCGAATTAACGCCCACGCCGGAAAAGTAGTGTTCCAATACCGGCAGATCCTAGTGCTTTGTCACGCTTTAATTGGGGGATTGTGTGCCACTGGCGTTGCCCAGTGACCTTAACTGCGTTAGCCCATCCCTGAAAGAGCCAGCGGTGTCAATCGGCAATCGGGGTGATGACGTGACGACTTCAGGGGCGGAGTTTGTGGCGGCAAATGGGTTCGCGATCATTAAGCGAGGCTTGGCAACCTTCTTGTGCCTGGCGGCGGTTGCACCTCAAAACATCCCTTCGTGGTTCCCGCTCCTCGGCCAGCGAACGAAGTGGATGTGGGACATCGAA
>JAYUFG010000177.1:0-5977 GCA_043738845.1 Planctomycetaceae bacterium | reverse complement strand
ACACGCTCCCAGATAATTCAGAAAATAACCAACGACTTTCTGACCATCCTACGAACTCCGCCCCCAAAAAGTTCAAAAAAGTAACAGCCTCTACGAGGAACAGAGTCTCACGCAAAGGCGCAAAGCTCGCCAAGGTTAAATCACTTTAAGGGTTCGATTTTCGATCGCTAATCCGTGTTCGCGTTTCCAAAACACTTCAGGGGGAAAGCGTCACTTCAAGCAGGTAAACAGTTATGGAGCTAATCATTTTACAAAAATCGTTAACAGACTAAGAGTCTTTCAAACCTTTAACAACGATTTCGCTTGTGCGTAACCCGGCGCGGGAAGGCCATATTCACTGGCCGTGACGCGAGCGAGAGCGACCAATTGTCGCCAGCGAAACGCTGAGCGAGTTTTGGCAAATTCTTCACGCACCGTGCGATAATACTTCTCCGCGTGCAGGGCACCATCTTCGCTAATCCCAAACTGCAAAAGCTGCGCAAAGGCCGGTTCGGCATCGTGACCCAGTTGACCATATTTATGCACGACGGCACAGGCTCGCAACTGGTCCTGACCTTTGATCGCCGTGGCGAGTTCCGCTAGCAGAGGTTCTCGCTCGGTGGCGGTAATTTTTTCGAGTTGTTCGGCCGCTGGATAAAGCTCTTTGTTCAGGCGGAGCGAACGGCCCGCCGTGTGATACGCGCCGACGATCAAACTCGCCAGCGTATTGCGATGATTGCTCACACGGGCGATATTTCGCCAAGCATTGGCTGAGTCGGAAGCATGGACGCCGACTGAATCTCCATGCACGCTGCCTGCTGGTTTCTCGGGCGATGCGGCGGTGGCGCGGCCTGGGTCGCGGAGAACCAACTCGTTCGCCGCGAGCGAGATCGCCTCGCCGATGTCCTCTGGCAAGAATCCTTCGGCCAGGGCGGCCGCGACCAACTCGGCCCCCTTTTCCGGTGAGGAATCGGCAATCAACCGACTCGTTGCGGCGATCCAGGAATCCTCCGCACGGCGGTCGCCCAGGTCGCGACCGAGAAGTTTGTGTTGATCGAGCAACTTCGGCAACAGGGCACGAATCGGCGAAGCGGTCAGGTTCTGAGTTTTTTGTCGCTGCTCAACCTCAACACAATATCGGACCGATTGTCGCAATAATGTATGGGCATGTTCCGGTCCCGTCAGGTCGAGCGACGACCATGCCCGCCAGGCCAGCACGACCCGATGGACATCAATTTCATCCTGCATCGCGAACTGCAAATGATTAAACGCTTCGCCAGCCGGTCCTTTTGAAAGCGTGGCGAAGGTTCGCTCGGCGCGATCCATGTCTCGGCTGCGGGTCGCTTGTTGCAACACGTCGCCAGCGGTCTCATCATGCGACAAAGCAATCCCGTCCACGGGATGCAAGACCTCTTTCGCACGACCACCGAAGGCTTGAATCCGATTCGTGTTGCGGTAGAGAACTTTAAGGACTGGCAAAGGTCGCTGAGCTTCTGGAAGTTCCTGGGCCATTGCAAACGCCGGTCCCAAAGCCATGAACGAATGATAGCCGATGTAATCCTGTCCGCCGAACGTGCGGGCATTGGCCAAGGCGGCGGCGGTGACGACGGTCCGAAGTTCTGTACCGGTGGAAAGTCTTTCCACAATCTGCGGCAAGAGTTTTTCAGCCGACGTTTCTTGCATCAGCGCGACGAGCGGCTCGAGCGGGCCGAAAGTTAATTCGGCGGGAGCATCGGCCGCATAGACAGAAGTTAATCCAAGATCGACGGCGAGTGACGCCCCGACGCTCGCGACCAACATCCCTTGTCCCACTTCTGCCAAGAACTGACGCCGGGTTCGATTTCTCATGGCCACGTCTCCTAAATAAAGTGGGACGCCGCGAGCTTCATGCGGCGGGAAAGCCGAAAACGCCAACTGAATCTCCCCTGATCGTACCATCTTCATCGGCGGCGTCAAATTTTTGCGGTGACAAGGGCAGGACCGCTTAACTTGACGCCTCAGCTTCTTCCAGCCGAACGGCCGGGGCGTTGAATAACTCGGTCGCACGTTTGATCAAAGGGTGTTGGGCTTTTTCCATGAGTTTCTGGCGATTCGACGCTGGCTGACGCTGGGTCGGTGCGGTTTCGGTCGGGCCATCTTCGAAGAGGGCGAACTCGACTTTCACCCGTTGGCCGGAAATCGCGGCAAGGTGTCGTTCAATGTGGCTCAGCGTTTCGGGCTTCTCACAACACGACTTGTGAAACGCGAACTTTTGCGCGAAGTGGACGATCAAACGTCCCGGTCCGGGAACGGTCTGCCGAGCGGCACACAACGCATAATCGGTCGCCATTCCACCGAGGGCGTTCGCAACCTGTTGCCACAGTGCGGCTGCGTTCTCCGGCGTGCAGGAAATGTTGACCGAACGTGTCGCCGAAGAAGATGGCTCTCTGTTGTCATCGCGTTCGTCGTCCGCCAACAGATCATTGATGTCGTTGATCTGAGTATTCGGAATTGCGGTGACTGGAATTCGATTCGGTAGCGGAGTAACCGGAGGAACGATAACGGGAGCAGCGACTGGCGGCGGTGCAATTGTCACTGGCGGCGGCTCGACGGCTAGCTCAGCTTTTTTTTTTGCGTCCAGCATTGGAACCGGAAGTCGCGATGCAATGGCCGGTGCATTCAACGCACCGGCTGTTGGTACATTACCCGACGCAAGCTGACCAATCCAATTCGACAATTGGTCAAGGTCTTCCAGCTTGCAGATTCGCACGAGGGCCAACTCGACGACGATTCGGCCATGCGTACTGTAACGCAACCGGGCCAACGCCTGATCCAGAATTTGCACGACCGCCAAGATCGTTTCCAACCCCCATTGTTTCGCAATGGCTTGCACATCGGCGAATTCGGCCGTCCCGGTGTACATCATCGACGGGGCGGGACAACCAATCGCGGCCGCCATGCAATCGCGAAGATAACCGAGAACCTGATCGACCAGTTGGCCTACATCGACCCCTTCGGCGACCGCTCCGTCCAACTCGGCCAAAGCACCCGCCGCGTCGCGTTGCAACAAATAACCAACGAGCAGTTTCAGTCGGGCGGTTCCCGCCGTGCCGAGCATTTCATGCACGTCGGCGGCGTGAATTTCCTTTTTGCCCAGCGCGAGCAACTGCTCGAGCAGCGATTGGCTGTCACGCATCGAACCGGCCGCCCGCCGGGCGACAAGCTCCAACGCCTCTTCATCAATCTTGACGTCTTCCTGGATACAAATCTTCTTCAAGACGCCAATGATATTGGGGGCTTGAATTCCGGCGAAGTCAAATCGCTGACATCGCGACAGAATTGTGATCGGAATTTTCTCCGCCTCGGTCGTGCAGAAAATAAACTTGACATGCTCCGGCGGCTCTTCCAGCGTTTTCAACAGGGCGTTGAACGCCGACTTCGACAACATGTGAACTTCGTCGATGATATAAATTTTGAATCGCGAGCGGCTCGGGCGGACGGAAACATTTTGCCGCAACAGCCGAATCTCATCGACGCCATTATTGCTCGCTCCGTCGATTTCGAGAACGTCCACATCTTGGCCCGACGTGATCGCCTGACAAGCGTCACACGTATTGCACGGCTCGGGGCCGGGACCGCTGTCGCAATTGAGGGCCTTGCTCAAAATGCGGGCGGCGGAAGTCTTGCCCACCCCGCGGGCACCCGTGAACAGGTACGCATGACCAATGCGATTCGATTGAATCGCCCCCTGCAAACCTTTGGCGACATGTTCCTGACCGATGAGATCGGCGAACGTCTGCGGGCGATACTTCCGCGCCACGACCTGATAATCGTTTGACGCCTGCGGACCGTGAGAGGCCGCAGAAGGGGAGTCGTGTTCCGAGATGAGTTCGGCCATATTCACAACTCGCACGAGAAAAAATCGTTTATCGTAGGTCAGGCATTTGTCCTGACCGTTTAACTCATGTCAGGCCACAGGCCTGACCTACGACCGGACCGTTCGTTCCGATCCCCGATGAGAGACCCACCGCACAAAGAGCGGACCACTTATGGCTGCTTAGTTTCCTACCTGACCAGGTTCGCGGGGCCCCATTGCGGGGGCCTCTCATCGGAGACCGGCTTACGACCGGCAAGCCCGTCATTGTGACGTAATCGCCGTCCCGCGTCAAAAGGGTCGGGGCGATTATTTTCCTAAATTCTAGCCAAGCCGCCGGTTGTGGAGTATATAGAACGTCGCCTCCGAGTGACGGCTTTCGACGCGGCGGCGTTGGCCGGGTGGAAAACGTCGTCGCGGAAATCGTAGCAAACCGAAGGAATCACACCATGAACATTAAAAACCGCCTTGTCTGCCGCTTGAACAGCACTCGCGAGTTCAGCGAAAAGCTGCTCGCCGATTTTCGCACGCCCGAACAGTGGACCCATCAGGTCCATCCGACTTGCAATCATGCCTTGTGGTTTGTCGGTCACATGGCGTCGGTTGATAATTTCGCGATCAGCGTGTTGGCTCCGGACAAGGCGGGCGAACCGGCCGAATTTCGCGAGCTGTTCGGGATGGGTTCGCAACCGACCGACGATCCGACCAAGTATCCGTCGCCGGAAACAATGTTGCACCACATGCGGGACCGGCGGGCGACATTGCTCGACGTGGTGGGTCAGCTTTCCGAAGCCGATCTCGAACGACCGATGCCGAAAGGTGCCCCGGCCTTCTTGTCGGACTTTGCCTCGCTATTGGAAATGATGTCGTGGCACGAGGGGATACACGCGGGCCAACTGACGGTCGTGCGGCGGGCGTTGGGTCATAAACCGATTTTCGGCGCGCCGCCGAAATAGTTTAGTCAAGCCGTGGTGTCTCGGAGGATATGCACCGACGCATACCAAGGGCGAGAGTTGTCAATAAATAATTGTAGGTCAGGCCTGTGGCCTGACAATAGAGTCGGCTGGCAAAACGGTGACGGAACAATTGTGTGGCCTGAAAATATGCGTCTCTTCGATTAGTTGTCAGGCCACAGGCCTGACCTACGATTACGACCCTACCAACTTTGCCAAAATTCATGGTCCGCACAGCGGTCCCTACGACGTTTTTAGGATATCCATGCTTCACGCAGTCATCATGGCGGGCGGATTCGGCACACGGTTTTGGCCGCTCAGCCGCACGCAACGCCCCAAACAACTTCTGCCACTCTCTGGTTCTCGCACCATGATTCAGGCGACCGTCGAACGATTGGGTTCGCTCGTCGCCGCTGATCGCGTGCTGGTGATGACCAACCAAACGCTCGTCGGGCCGATTGCGGAACAGTTGCCAACCGTTCCGCGAAGGGCGATCCTGGGCGAGCCGTGCAAGCGGGACACGGCCCCTTGTATCGGCTGGGCGGCGGCGTTAATTCATCAGCACGATCCCGACGCAACGCTTGTCGTCATGCCGTCCGACCATGTGATTCAAAACGAGGCGGCCTTTCAAGCGGCCGTTGCACAAGCGGTCGAGTTAGTCGCCGAGCAGCCGGAGCGGATCGTAACTTTCGGCATCAAGCCGACTTATCCGGCGGAGATTTTCGGCTACATCGAACGGGGTGAACAACTTAAAGTCGGTTCATCGGAAAAGTCTTCTGCGGCCGCCTATCGCGTGGTGAAGTTTCGCGAAAAGCCGCCGACCGCCGTGGCGCAGGAATATGTGGACTCTGGAAAATTTTACTGGAACTCGGGCATCTTCGTCTGGAAGGCGAAAACGATTCTCGACGCCCTGCAAAAGCAGCAGCCCGAAATGTTCGCCCGTTTACAAACGATTGTCGCCGCAGCGGGCACTCCCGCCGGACAAGCCGTTTTGGAACACGAGTTCACGGCGATTCGCGGAATCTCGATTGATTTCGCGGTCATGGAACATGCGACCGACGTCGCGGTGATCGAGGCTCCGTTCGATTGGGACGATGTGGGCGGATGGCAATCATTGACTCGTTTGCATGGCACGGATGCGAATGGCAACACGATTATCGGACAGCACCTGGGTGTGAACACGACCGGCTCG
>JAYUFG010000176.1:0-2267 GCA_043738845.1 Planctomycetaceae bacterium | reverse complement strand
CCGACGGAAACCGCCTTTCGTTGGGCCATCCCCGCCGGGCGTGGATGTTGTGTAACTTGATGAACGAACGTGACCGGCCAAGTTTGAATTTGCCCCGTGCCCGATGTCTGACCGACGCGCTCGAGGCCTTTGGTTGGAGCGGCGTGAGACAATCTCCCCGCAATGATCGCGAAACGGCACCAAATGTTTTGCAGCCGGGCACGCTCGCCAACAGTGCGTTGGCGGCGAATGTCGCCCGGGTTGCGAACGGCGGAGAGTTGGCCGAATTGGCAATTGCGGCGCAATCTCCCGATCAATTGGTCGATACCGTATTCCTGCGGTTTGTCAGCCGGTTTCCCACGCGAAAAGAACGCAGCCGGTTCGCCGAGACTTTGAACATTGGCTTCGCCGAGCGAATCGTTCCCGCTGCGGAAGTTCGACCGGTGGAACCCTTGCCAGAATTGCCCCGCGTGACTTGGCACAATCATTTACAAGCCGAAACGACAACCATCGCACTCGAACTGGACCGCCGAGCGCAGCAGGGTTCGCTGCCCGATCCACGCTTGAAAACCGAGTGGCGTGAAACCTTCGAGGATGTGATTTGGAGCATCATCAACACGCGCGAGTTTGTCTGGCTGCCGTAGTCGTTCGCATAATCAATCATTTTCAAGCCCTCCAGATCGGCTTTCGCCAGATGAATCAACATTTGGGGGACGCCCAGTAGCGCAGGATGTTTGCTATTCTGCCGAAAAAGCTGGCGATTTACTCGGTCGAATTGCCTAGTTGCCACTTGCTCCTATCCTTCGGTTCGATCACAATTCGACTGGGGATCGGCGAAATCAAAGCGGCGGGAACACGATCACTGCACGAATTTGGATTCGATTCGCTGCGACCCTGGGCCCTCAAATCGAAAACCGGTGAACGCGAATGTCGCACGGCGTTTTGCTATATTAAAAGACACTTGTGCCAAGGGGCAGTGGTCCATATTTGGCCGGAGTTTGTCGAGAGATTTTTAGAGCAACGGCACGCGTTGCGGGAAAACGCTTTGGTTCGGGCGTTTGTTAAACATGTCAGCGACGAACTCTTAAAAAGGCCCAAACAATAATCGCTTTAGTTCAATTCATTTTCGTCTTATCACAGGATATTTTTCATGCCCCACGCTCTTCCAAAATTACACAACGCCATGTGGCCCGGCCTGGTTGGCAAGGGTTCACCCGACGCCGAGCCGAGCATCAGCCTCGACAAGATGCTTGATTTGACCGCCCATGCCGAAGTCAACGGCCAAAAGTTCGAAGGCGTCGACATCTTTCTGTTCCATCCGCATACCGATCCCGACGGCAGCGACGACGCAATCAAAGCGATGGCCGACAAAATCGCCGGTCGCGGACTCAAGGTCGGCTCGCTCGTCGCGCCGATCTGGCCGGGCACCGTCGGCGATTCGTCGATGGGAACTCCCGACCAACGGGCCAAGTTTATCCTCTCCGTAAAAAAGGCGTGTCGCATCGCCGACATTCTCAACCGGCACGGCGTGCGACAGTACGGCGTGATCCGTATCGACGCGGCGGTTGGGTTGACCGATTGGATTGCCAATCCAATCGCGGGCACGAAAAAAATCGCCGCCACTTTTCGCGAAGCTGCGATTGTCGCGGCCGGTCATGGAGAACGCCTCGCTGCGGAAGGCGAAATTTGCTGGGCCGGAATGCACTCTTGGCGCGATATGGTCAACCTGCTCGAAACGGTCGATATGCCCGGCACGCTCGGCTTTCAAGCCGACCTAGCCCACACGTATCTCTATTTGCTCGGTTACAATTCGCCGGAGAACGCGCTGCTCAAGCCGGGCTACAGTGAGGCCGACTTCTGGGCCGCGTACACGAAAATGACCGATGCCCTACGGCCTTGGACGATTGACTTTCACGTCGCCCAAAACGACGGTACCGTTCACGGCAGCGGCAACCACGACAAGACGGGCCGTCATTGTCCCGCCGACGATCCGAACGGAAAAGTCGATATTACAAAATGCTCGACCTACTGGCTCAAGGACGGGGCAAGCCGTGGCATTCAGCACATCTGTTGGGACGGCTGTATGTTCCCGAACAAGATGCTCGAAACGCCCACGACCTGGAACACCATCCTCGCCGCGATGATTAAGGTTCGTGAAGCGGCCGGTTGGTGAGGAATAGAAAGAATGACTTGGCCGTGCTAAAATGTCATTCGTCTTAGGATTCGGCACGAATTGACACCCCAAATTGAAATCGATGTTTAGCCGCGACGCGCAGCGGAGCGTGGAA
>JAYUFG010000175.1:0-16040 GCA_043738845.1 Planctomycetaceae bacterium | reverse complement strand
TTTCCAGACCTTTCACCGTGCCACAGCCCCTTGCGTTATCCATCATGCTAGCATGGAATTCAATTGCCCTTGATTTCTAACTTTGCAAAACTCCAGTTCTATTTCTTCTTATCCGCCACAGCTGCTTGGGCCGCTGCGAGGCGCGCGAACGGCACCCAATATGGTGAGCAGAAAACGTAATTCAAGCCGATCTTGTGACAGAAGATCACGCTGCTCAGGTCGCCGCCGTTTTCTCCGCAAATGCCGAGTTTGATCCCGGTCCACGTCGCGACGACCTATTGCCAATTACTCAACCCGTCGCCAAAATAACCGACTTGCATACCGTTGATACTTTCAGGTATGTCTCCCCGATTGTCTTGGAAGTGAGTTTCGAGACACAACGCTCATTCGGCATTGCAGGAAATCAAAGCATGACCTCAAAAGCAAACAGCGGTGTGGTGTTGTCCGCCGTGTACCGTTATATTCCGGCGATCGACTCGTTGCGCGGCTACAACATTCGTCACTTTAGGGCTGATTTTATCGCCGGACTCACCGTCGCCGCCGTGGCCGTTCCGCAGGCCATGGCCTATGCAATCGTCGCTGGCGTGAGGCCGGAATACGGTCTCTATACGGCCATCGTCATGACCGCCGTCGGGGCACTGTTCGACTCCTCGCGGCAACTCATCAACGGACCGACCAATGCCATTTCGATTGCGGTACTCAGTGCGGTCGCAATTATTCCGGCCGAAGGAGACCGGTTACAAGCGGCCATTTTGCTTGCGTTCCTCGTCGGGCTACTTCAAGTCGGAATCACACTGGCCAAACTGGGCGACTTGACCCGCTACATTTCGCATTCGGTTATTGTCGGTTTCACCCTCGGTGCAAGTCTGTTGTTGGTCCTGGATCAAATGAAGAACCTCCTCGGTCTGCCAAGCCAAGGCGATGTTCACGACCCGTTTCTGGTTCGCTTCTGGGCAACCATGACCCAGGGTCGTTCGCCCCACTGGCCCACCGTGCAGATCGGACTCAGCACGATCATGTTGGTCATCCTCCTGCGGTGGTTCAAAGCCAAAATCGGATTCAAGCTCTTGCCCGACCTACTCATCACGGTCGTCGTCATGGCCGTGGCCAGTGCGGTGCTGGGCTTTGGAGCGCAGGGCGTCCGGGTGGTCGGAGAAATTCCCGCCAAGCTCCCGTCGTTCGAGTTCCCGCACCTCGACACCCCTTATCTCCGACCGCTCGCCTCGAGTGCCCTGGCCATTGCGACACTCGGCCTGTTGGAAGCGATCTCGATGGCCAAGGCTATCGCGTCCCAAACTCGACAAAAAATCGACATCAATCAACAGTGCCTGTCGGAAGGTTTGGCCAACCTTTCCGGATCGTTTTTTCAGTGCATCCCCGGCTCTGGGTCGCTCACGCGATCCTCGATCAACCAACAGGCTGGCGGAATGACGCAGTGGTCGGGTGTCATTTCGGCCTTCGCCGTCGCCGCCATTGTCTTGGCCTTTGGGCCTTATGCGAAATTCATTCCCAGTGCGGCGATGGCGGGCATCCTAATGATTTCCTCCTGGTACATGGTGGACTGGAAACGTCTCCTTTATCACGTCCGCGCCTCACGCTTTGACGCAGTCGTGGTTGGTGTCACCGCCCTCGCCGCAATCGGAATTAGCATCGAGTTCTGCGTGTTGGTCGGGGTCTTCATGTCGTTTTTGTTGGCCGTACCGAGAGCCGGAAAAATGCTCCTTTCCGAATTCACCCTCTGCTCCGACGGTGTCATTCGAGAGCGTATCGATGGCGAACAACCCAACCCGCAAATACTTATCTTTGGTTTCGAAGGCGAGATGTTTTTCGGAGCCGCCACAGCCCTCGAGAACCACTTCGAGACCATTGAAAGCCGCGTCGGGCCAGAAACCAAAGTTCTCGTGCTGCGATTAAAGCGGGTTCGCAATCCCGACGCGGTGGGAATGCACTTGCTCGACGAACATATTCACCAAATCGAAGCTCGGGGAGTTCACGTCCTGCTCGTCGGCGTCCGCGCCGATTTAGAAGATTCCCTCATGCGAACGGGGATTGCCGTCCGGCTAAATCCCAAACATATTTTCCACGAACAGGCCGTCCGTCACACCAGTACCCAACTCGGCGTGAAGTATGCCTATGAACTTATCGGCAAACCCCTCACCCCTGGCGATAACCAGGCATTGCACTACATGATCTGACCCATTGTGCCTTGCATTGTCAGACGAACCACGACGACCGACGGTAATCGGGAAAATCGGGAGTCGCCGGTCCTGCGCCGTTTGCTTATCAATGCGGCAACTAAGCGGCTCCCAGGTGCGGTCCGCCTCACTCGTTGGGGAAAATTGTTTGGGGGGAAACTGAAATAGTCGTATATAAATAACAGGCCGCGATGGCCGTCCTACGGGTAGAGATATTTCTACCGATCGCTTTAGAACTGTAAGATCGTATCAATCGCGAAGGTGAGTTGGTTGTCTTGTGTGTTGCCGTTGAAGGGATGACCCATACCGTCGTAATGATCCCAGCGAACTTCCGGCCGTACCACCCAGTTCGGATTGCAGACCGGCTTGTAGTTCAAACCGACAGTGTACTCGGAAAAATCCCCCGCGAAACCGCCCGCTGTGGCGAGGTTCGTGCCGCTGCCGGACGGGGCGTTTAGGCTATCGCCGACGGGTGCAACCCGAGTTCCGTTGCGGTCGCGGAACCATTCCGCCCGCCCGCCGAGCCACCAATCGCAACTAAGTTGATAGAGCAAATAGTTATTCAGACCGCACCAAGTTGCGGTACTCATTCCCCGATTAGCACCTTTTTGTTGCACACCGTAATCATGCACCAAAATGTAAGTCAGCCGCGAGGTGAGTTTATTAGTGTACGTAATCGTATAGGCCGTCCGGTTCGCGTCGATCCCGGTCAAGCCGATTTCGTCGCCAGAAGAGATGGCGGCGGCAACGGTTTGATTCTGGTCGCAACTGGTCCAGGTTGCACTGCCGAGAAAATCGAGCCGGTCGTTGTCATCTTGCCAGCGATCCCAACCGCTTGTGAAGCCCGCCGCGAACGTCCAACACCGATTGAGCGGTTCCGTAAACAGTACGCCGTTTTGAGTGTGTGGAGCGGCATATAAGAATCCGTACGAATGCGAATAAAAGAAATTGCCACGAGGGTCAATCACTTCGTACTCAAGGATCGTATCGAACTTACCGATTTTTGTTTTCAGTTTGTTGTACATCACTTCAGCGTACATCTGTTCGATGGCACCGTGATAAAACCGGTCGCCACTCCAGCGTTCTTTGCCGTTGCTACGGTTTTCCAGGCCGAGTGATTCATACCAGCGGGCGTCGGTGCCGTACATCAGGTCAATGCGTCCGCCGATGTCCCAGCCGCACCCGTCCGTGTTCGTCGGTCGTTCGATGGAGAGTTTAAGTTGGTTCATTTGGAAGTCGTCGCGGTCATTCGTACCGAGGGTACCGTTCCAATGATCGGCGGGGGCGTTGCTATTGGCCGTGTAGCCAAAGTTCACATACCCACCGATGTTGATCTGCCGTTCATTCAAGCAGCAGCAGTCAAACAACTTCCAGGCATCCGGACCGTCGGAACAACACAAATCACCTTCACAGCAACCGTCACCGCAGGAGCCTAAGCCGCAACTGAAGCCCCCATTGCAACCACCATCATCGCAGGACGCCGATCCGCAGCCGCCGCTCGAACCACATGCCGCGCAGCGCGCAGCCTTATGTTCACAAGCGGTGCATGGACCCGGCGGAGTTGTTGTATCAGGGAGTTGCCCCAGAGCGTCCGGCGTCGGACTTGGAGTATTCAAGCTGGCCAAGCGGGGCGAGGTCGGGTGATACAGTCCTTGGTCGCAATAACGATAGATGGCTCGCTGAGCATCCGACGTTTCGGCGACGATGCGACTCGATGGAGCCGGGGAATCTTGCGCAATTGCCGACGAAGAATAGATCGTTCCCGAAAGGGCCATTGCCGCGATTAAACTCACGACTAAAAAACTCACTGCCACCCGTTTCATCTGTGAATCTCCCTGCGTCAGCAAAATGTTACTGATCCTGTTCCACTCTCTTTTCGGAGCCGGTTAAACGGCAAATCGAGAGAATGTGGAATTCGTGGCAGAGTCCACGAAACCGGAGAAAGAGTCACACTTTGCCTGACTTCACAAATTGCTGGGGAATGGATGACCATCCTCTCGACTCTTTCGGAAAGGTCATGGTCAACTTGCCCAGTCTTTGGGCGGCCGAATTTGGGTTTGTCAAACTGGGCGAAGCGGCCCAGCGGGCGTTCGGGTTTAGGATTCCCCGCATTTCGGCCCGCCCCCCTTTTCGACAGCAATGCTAGCGGCTAGCCTATGAGGAAAATGTTAAAGATACATTAGCCCAATATAAATGCCCGGCGAGAAGCCGCTGAAGTACACCTATGCTGAGCCTGACCCCTAAGAACCCGAAGTTTTACGACTATTTTGACGCGGCGACCGATGTTTTAGTCCGGGCCGCGAAGCGTTTTGTCGAATTTCTCGACAATTTTTCCGATTCGGCCGTTCATGCCCAGCAGATTAAAGACCTCGAACACGAGGGTGATAATATCGCCCATGAGACGATGGGGCTGCTGCATCAGTCGTTTATTACGCCGCTGGAGCGGGGGGACATCCGCCGTCTCATTATGGCGATTGACGACGTACTCGATTTTCTCGACGACGGGGTAAATCATATCGCCCTGTACGAGATCAAGGAAATTCTGCCGCCGCTCAAGAACATGGCTCAGGTGTTGCTCAGCGCGGTGCAAGACGTGCAAAAAGCAGTGCATGAGTTGCGGAACATTCGCCGTCGCAATGAGATTTTGAACTACTGCATCGAAATCCATCACAAGGAGGACGAGGGGGATCGAATCTACCTTGAGACGCTCGCTTGGCTCTTCAAGTCGGGCCTTGATCCTTTGTCGGTCATCAAATGGAAGGACATCATCGACGATATCGAAAAGTCGATTGACTGTTGCCAGGACGTTGCCAACGTCTTGGAAGGAATCGTGTTGGAAAACGCCTGATCGAGGAAAAAAGGCTCGCGCGTATGATGTGGATGCTCCTGGCCGTGATACTCGCGGCCCTCATGTTTGACTTTGCCAACGGGATGGGCGATTCGGCTAACGCCATCGCGACCGTCGTCTCGACGCGCGTCCTCTCGCCCATGCAGGCCGTCTTTTTCGCCGGTCTGCTGAACTTTGCTGGCTCGTTCGTCGCGATCAAAGTCGCACTGACCATCGGCAGCAAAATGGTGGACATCAACCGGATGACGCTCGGGATCCTCCTCTCCGCAATGCTCGGGGCGTTCGTCTGGAAATTTTTCTGTACGATTCGAGGATTGCCGGTCAGCGGGTCGCATTCGCTGTTGGGTGGGTTCTTCGGAGCGGCGGTCGCTGGCTCCGGTTGGGACGTGGTCAAGTGGCAAGAAGCTCTGAAGGCGTTGGGGGGGATGTTTCTCTCGCCCGCCCTGGGATTCATCCTGGCCTACATCATGTTGATCATCGTCTACTGGATCGCTTACAACATGACCCGGGAGAACGTCCGCAAGACATTCAACGTCATGCAGATAAGCTCCAGCGGTTTCGTCGCCTTCATTCATGGGACGAGCGACGCGCAAAAGGTGATGGGCATCATCGTCCTTGCGCTGTATACGGCGACCCATCATCCGGATGTCTATGGGCAGATCCCGCAATTTCTCCGCATGGAAGACATCAACGAAACCAACGGTGTTCCGCTGTGGGTGAAGTTTGCCTGCGGAATCGTAATCGGGTTGGGGACGACCTTCGGCGGTTGGAAAGTCGTCAAAACGCTGGGCATGAAGCTGGCCCACATTCGGCCCATCGAAGGTTTCGCCGCAGAAACGGGGACCGGAATCGCCCTGGCGATTTTTTCGATTGGGATGGGCTTGCCTGTCAGTAGTACGCACACGATCACCGGCGCGATTCTCGGCGTGGGTGCGGCCTATCGGGCGAAATCGGTGAAGTGGGGGGTTGGCAAGACGATTCTCTACGCCTGGTGTCTGACCCTCCCCGGCTCATTCATCATCGGTGCCGCCTTCTCACTTGTCCTCGGCAAGCTGTAATCGCGAGCGTTGCTTGTCTTTGTTGTTCCGATGGCGAGCGTGGGGCATCAGCCTGGCCAGCGCACTACTCTTCATTACGTGTGTAATGCGTCGTCGGTTCTCCTTCCGCGCCAGATTGTCGCAACCCCCATCGCCATCGCAACTTGGCCACACGATCACCGGCCAGTCCCGCCAAATGCAATCGAATAGAACTGTGGGTAATTTTAAGGCTTACGCCCCCCGCTCGCCGGATCTACATTCGCACGGCATTTGTATTCTAGTCGTGTGACTATTCTCGCTTATTCGGCTTGCTGGCACCGTTGGAGCGGCGGCGACCGTTGTTGGTTTTGAGACCCTCCGGGGTCATGACGGGCAGGTCGAGGAGCGTAAGCTGTTCTTCCTGTCGGGGATGGCCGTTACCGTTGTGCGACGAGTGACCATTCGGCCGATCATCGTCATTACTGGTCGCCGACCGTCGCTTACCGTTACTCTTGGCCGGTTTATGACCATTGGCACCCGCCTTGTGACCGTTCGTGCCATTGGTCGTCGGAACATGACCGTTGGAATGGCCATTTCCGGTCGAATGATCCTCAGTCAATTCGACTGGCGACGGGGAGGATTGCTGAACTTCGCCCTTGGCCTCGGTAAACATCGGCAGCGTTTGCTCGTCCTGCTTTTTACGGCGAGCCATGCGAGCGTTCCCTTCCGGCATCAACCGACCACCCGTCCCGCTGAGCAAATTACTCACGCCCGTCGATTGGATTGGATCGGTCTTGGGAGCATCGTCTTCCGGCGAATACTTGAAGATCATCCCTTCATAATTCCGCAGGATGACGGCGTTGTCGGAAGCAGAGAGGACATAATTTGGCATGACCGGAATTTTGCCCGCCCCGTACACTCCGTCCACAACATAAGTTGGCACGCCCAATCCGGAGACGTGTCCTCGCAAACCCTCAATAATCTCAACCCCTTTCCACATGGAAGTGCGGAAATGGCCCGCACCCGTGACGGGGTCGCAGTGAAAGAGGTAGTACGGCCGTACCTTGATCCGCAGTAGGTTACGAACCAAGTTGCGCATCGTCTCGACCGAGTCGTTGACCCCTTTCAGCAGCACGGCATGGTTACTGACGGGCATCCCTGCATTGACCAACGCCCGACAGGCCCGTTCGGCCTCCGGCGTGATCTCGTTCGGATGATTGAAATGGGTTTGAATCCAGATTTTTCCCGCCGAACGAAGGAGTTCGATCAACTCTGGATCGAACAGCCGTTGCGGCAATGTGACCGGGACGCGAGTGCCAATCCGGACGACGTCCACATGCTCAATCGCTGAGAGGTTCTCGACGAACCAGCGGAGCTTTCCGACGGGCAATGTTAAAGGATCGCCGCCGGAAACAATCACGTCACGAATTTGCGTCGTCTTCTGGATATATTCGATCATCCGCTCGTCGTCGCGGCTGGGAGCGTCCCACCCGTCGCGGTCCATTGTTACCCGTTTGCGGGTACAAAAGCGGCAATACATCGAACAGACGGGGGTCGTCACGACCAGAGCCCGGTCGGGATAGCGATGCGTCAGCCCTTTGACCGGCGAATCTTTGTCTTCTTCGAGTGGATCGTCGAGTTCGACGCCCGAATCGTGAACGCCTTCCAAAGCGGACGGAACCGCCTGAAGGCGGATCGGATCGAGTGGATTTTCCAAGTCGATCAACGAGAAATAATAGGGAGGAATGGCCATTCGATACTTATGTTCGATGGCCTCAAGTGCGGCATATTCGTCCGGAGGAAGGTCGATTAAATCGGCCAGGTGGGCCGTCGTCTTGACCGCATGTTGTCGCTGCCAACGCCAGTCCTCCCATTGTTCGAGGGGGACGTGGTTCCAGTACGGGTGTCGTTTACCTTCAAAGGCCCCAAAACATTGAGAACTAGAAACGTGAGAAATTGCCCCCTTACTGGGAGGCTCCTCGGCCTCGACGCCCACAGGGGCAAGGTGCGAGACCTCGACGGAACCAACGTGCTGTTCGTTCATAAACTTGTGGCGGACGCCTCCTCCATGGGTTTTCAGGATGTCTCAACCGTCATTGGTCGAGTGTCAAAAACATCCCTTCGCGCATCATATACCAAGGCTCCAAAAAAACAACAAGAGTTATTTACGTTCTGCAAAAATTTCCCAAAAAGTTTCTTCGCGTGTTCCCGCAGTCCGTCGCCCAGAACTTCCCTTCCAAAAAGGCAGACACAATCGCGAAACTTTAACCGTCCAATTTAGATGCAATTCACGACTCGACCCGCCAACCGATTGCCCTTGGCCAGCGGGACAGGTTCTGCTACAAGTCGCATCTTCCATTTGAGAACGGGCGTTTTGTATTGGGCGAAAATTGCAGATGTATAGCTCGGAAAGGAACTCGCATGAAGCGGATTAAGATTCTTGTCGTCGGGAGTGTTTTGACATTGGCGGCGGCAGGCTGCTCGACCTGCCCCAACCCCTACGACTACAGCAGTCCCGTCCAGAGCGGCGGGTATGCGCAACCGGCTCCCATGTACTCCGCGCCAACGGGCTATGGTGCCGCACCTGCTGGTTATGGTGCCGCCCCGGCTGGGTACAATGTTGCTCCTGCTGGCTACAACGGTGCCGCTCCACAGGCCAACAATGGCTACGTCGGCCAACCGACACCGGCGAATGCTGGTAGTGCTCGTCTGACGCCAGTAGAGGCTGCTAGCGGAACGACGACGCGATAGTTGGGCGACTCGTAGACTCGGCGTCCCACCGCTTGTACGAGTTTGTCGGCAAACTATTTCATTCGCCAGCCGTCTGGCAAGCACGCATCTTTTTGGACGACGATGATGCCGTCGCAAATCATGTACTCGGGCGTTTCTTCACTCGTTTCAATCGCCCGCTCATTGACGACGCGCACATTACGACCGATGCGACAGTTCTTATCGACAATCGCCCCTTGAATGAGCGTTCCATCGCCGATTCCCCAGGGGGTCTGTTGGTGTCCGTCAACATCCAACTTCGTGCGCGGAGAATCGTATTCGTCGGAACCCATGATGATCGAGTTGCGGATCGTCACGTTCTTGCCAATTTTGCACCGCAGTCCGATCACGCTGCTCTCGATGACGGTTCCTTCGCCAATCACACAGCCGTCACTGACGAGCGAATTGCGAATCGTCGCTCCTTCAATCCGCGACGGTGGCAGGAAACGTGCCCGCGTGTAAATCGGTTCTAAGGCCGACGCGAGTTCAAACGGCGGGTTGCTGTGGGCCAGGTCGATGTTGCATTGATAGAACGACTTGATCGTCCCGATATCTTCCCAATAACCGTCGAACATGTGCATTTGGACGTGTTTCGTGCGGATCGAGGTGGGGAAAATCTCCTTGCCGAAATCGCGATAGTCGGTCTTCGTTAAGAGTTCGATGAGGACATCGCGGTTGAACAAATAGATGCCCATGCTGGCCATCAAATCGCGACCCTTCGCATCGACGCCCTGCTTTTCGATCCACTCGGGAGACATGCGGACATTCTTAAGTTCTTCGTCCGTCTTCGGTTTTTCCAAAAAGCGGTCCACGCGCCCAGAGTCGGTCAGGTGCATGATCCCCAGGGCAGAGGCGTCTTTGCGAGCGACGGGCATGGCGGCAATCGTCACGTCGGCCTTGGCTTTTTGATGCGTGGCGAGCATCTCCATATAGTTCATGCGATATAACTGATCGCCCGACAGAATCAACACGTAGTCGATCCCCGGCTGTTGCAGGTAGCGAATATGTTGTCGCACGGCGTCGGCGGTTCCTTGATACCAACCTTCATTATCGAGCGTCTGTTGGGCGGCGAGAATTTCGACGAAGCCGCCGCTATAGGCGTCAAAGATATAGGTGCGGCGAATATGGCGATGCAAACTGACCGAGTTGAACTGCGTCATCACATAAACGCGATTCAAACCGCTGTTGATGCAGTTCGAAAGCGGAATGTCGATCAGCCGATACTTGCCTGCCAGGGGGACGGCGGGCTTGGACCGGTATTTCGTCAGCGGAAAGAGACGAGTTCCGCGACCACCACCGAGTACGAGCGTCAGGATGTTTCGCATTGAGGTTGCCTTTGATAAGGAAATTAGTCGATGAACAATGGGCGAGCCACGTTACCGGTCGTTTATTATTTAACTACAAAATTCACCATTTTGCCAGCAACCGCGATCACTTTTATAATCGTTTTTCCAGCGAGGTGTTCTTGCACCTTGGGGTCATTTTTAGCGGCCGTTTCCATTTCGGCCACGGTGGTCCCGGCGGGCAACGTGATCCGCCCCCGCAGTTTCCCGTTGACCTGGACCGGAATTTCGACCAAATCCTCGATCAAAAGGGCCGGGTCGGCCTTCGGCCAGGGGTGATAGGCAAGCGTTTTCTCATGGCCCAGCAGTGACCACAGTTCCTCCGCAATGTGCGGCGCATACGGCGACAGGAGCAGCACGAAGGTTTCCATGACCGACTTCGGCCGCCGGTCCATCTTGGTGAAAAAATTGGTGAACTCCATCATCTTCGAGATCGCCGTGTTGAATTCGAGCCGTTCAATGTCGCGCGTTACGGCCTGAATCGTTTTGTGCAGGATGCGATTTTGCTCGATCGTCGGTTCGATCTCCTGGACCGCCGCGTTTAGTTCCAGATACTCGACTCGATCATTGACGATCAACCGCCAGACGCGGTCTAAAAATCCCCGCACGCCGTTCACGCCGCTCATGCTCCAGGGCTTCGTCGCTTCGAGCGGACCCATGAACATCTCGTACAGCCGGAGCGAGTCGGCACCATACTCCCGCACGACGATGTCCGGATTGACGACGTTGCCACGCGACTTACTCATCTTGTGGGCGCGGCTGTCGATTTTGATCGTCGGCGTTTCCTTGATGACGAAGCCTTCGCCCAGCTTCTCGACCGCTTCATTTTCGAGTTTGACCGTTGTGAGCAACTCGCCCGACTTTTTATGAACTGGTTTGTTGTCCTCGTTCGATTTCACTTCGGCGGCAGAAACAAATTCGCCGGAGGAAGTTTTGTGCGCGGTGAACTCCATTTCACCCAGGATCATCCCTTGATTCACCAGCTTCTTGAACGGCTCACGTACGGAGACGTGACCACGATCGAACAGAACCTTATGCCAAAATCGCGAGTAGAGCAAATGCAGCACAGCATGTTCGGCCCCGCCGATGTAGAGATCGACCGGCATCCAGGCTTTTTCTAAAGCCGGATCAATAAACTCCCGCGAATTTTTCGGGTCAATAAAGCGGAGAAAGTACCAGCACGAGCCAGCCCATTGCGGCATCGTGTTCGTTTCGCGTTTGTACTTTTTGCCGTCGATGACGGGATACAACCACTCGGCCGGGGCTTTTTCCAGCGGCGGGATCGGTTGACCGACCGGTTTATAGTCGGCCAGTTCCGGCAGATCGACCGGCAGTTGCTCCGGCGGGACCATCCTCAACAGGCCCGTCGGCTGATTGTTCGCATCGAGTTCATGCAGGAGGGGAAATGGCTCTCCCCAAAATCGCTGCCGACTAAAGAGCCAATCGCGAAGTTTGTAGTTGACCGCCTCACGTCCGAGACCGTTGGTATTTAGGTCGGCGGAAATTTTCACTTTGAATTCGGTCGTCGAAAGACCAGTGTATTCGCCGGAGTTGATCGCTGTGCCATCGTCGCTAAAACATTTTTCCTTACTCGTCGATCCCTTGGGCGGAGCTACGACTTCCACGATCTTCAAGCCGAACTTCTCCGCAAATTCAAAATCGCGTTCGTCATGCGCAGGAACGGCCATGATCGCGCCCGTGCCATAACTAATGAGGACGTAGTCAGCAACCCAGATCGGAATTGGCTCGCCATTGATCGGGTTGATTGCAAAGGCACCGGTGAATTCGCCCGTCTTGTCCTTGGCGAGTTCGGTCCGGTCGAGATCGCTCTTGCTGGCCGCTTTGTCGCAATAGGTTTGCACAGCGGCGACGCGGTCGGCGGTCGTCAAGCGTTTAACCAAAGGATGCTCCGGCGCGATGACCATGTACGTCGCACCATAGAGCGTGTCGGGCCGGGTGGTGTAAATTCGCAGCACTTCTTCGCCCGGCTTGGCGGGATAACCACTCTTCGCCCGCTGCGATTTCCACGATTCAAACTTGTCAGCCGGTCCGACGTAAAAATCGACCTCGGCACCGGTGCTGCGACCGATCCAGTTGCGTTGCAGCGACTTCACCCCTTCGGGCCAATCGACTTGATCGAGGTCTTTGTCGAGGCGGTCGGCGTAAGCCGTGATTCGCAGCATCCATTGCCGTAGCGGAATTCGCACGACTGGATGACCTCCCCGTTCGCTCACGCCCCCTTGCACCTCTTCGTTGGCCAGCACCGTTCCCAACGCGGGACACCAATTGACCGGTGCTTCGGTTTGAAAGGCGAGTCGATGCTCGTCTTGAAAACGACGGACAGCGACGCCACCATGCGAAACGACGTCGTGCGGGATCGGCAACTCGCTGATCGGCCGACCTTTTTGCACGGTCGCATCAAACCAGGTGTCAAACAGGACGAGGAAAATCCACTGCGTCCAGCGGAAGTATTCCTTATCGGTCGTGGCGATTTCGCGATCCCAATCGTAACTGAAGCCGAGCATCTTTAGCTGGCGGCGAAAAGTTGCGATGTTTTTTTCCGTGCCAATGCGGGGAGGTGTGCCCGTCTTGATCGCGTGTTCTTCCGCTGGGAGTCCGAAGGAATCGAAGCCCATCGGGTGCAGGACACTTTTGCCCCGCATTCGCTCGAACCGACAGACGATATCGGTGGCGGTGTAACCTTCCGGATGACCGACGTGCAGGCCGTCTCCGCTGGGGTAAGGGAACATGTCGAGGACGTAGATTTTTTCGCCGGTGGGAACTTTCGGAGCGGCAAACGTCTTTTGTTCTTCCCAGACTTTTTGCCACTTCGGTTCGATGGTGGCGGGATTATAGCGGGGCATGATGTGTAACTTTGAAAACAAGCGTTCGGATTCATGGAAAGCCCGATTCTAGCCGGTTTTTCCACGTGCCGCAAACGGCGGAAGCGAGACGGAGTGGCGAACACTTACCGAAGTCGAGCAAATGGTCCGCTGCTGGCGTCCAGCAGCTTCTCATTAAGGATTTTGCAATGCCGGAAAATCTTTGCGGCAATCGCCGTTTCGGCCCGATAGACCCCGCCGGTTGTTCGCGTTAGAGTAGAGGGCCATTCGATTTTATTTTTCGCTGTTTGGCGTCGCGACTTTTGACATATAACTTTAGCCCTGCTTTACATTCTCATGGAAATGGAAAAACTTGTCTCGCTGTGCAAACGGCGGGGCTTCATGTTTCAGTCGAGCGAAATCTACGGCGGTCTCAACGGCTTTTGGGACTATGGTCCGCTCGGCGTCGAGCTAAAGCGAAACGTCAAGGACGCTTGGTGGCGGGATATGGTCGCGGGCCACGACGACATTAGCGTCGCCACCGGTGCGCCTACCGCGTATGAAATGACGGGCCTCGATTGCTCGATCATCATGCACCCACAGGTCTGGAAGGTGTCGGGGCATTACGACCTATTCCATGACTTTATGATCGACTGCAAGATGGACGGTTGCAAGGGTCGTTTTCGCGCCGACCATATTGGGAACATGCAGTGCCCACTCAAGCCGTCGAAGAAGCCGGGCGAACATGACAAGTGCAGTTTGACGCAGCCCCGCGAATTCAATCTCATGTTCAAGACGATTGTCGGCGCGATGGGTACCGAAGATGATGCAGCTTTTCTCCGTCCCGAAACGGCGCAGGGGATTTTTGTCAATTTCAAAAACGTCACCGATAGCACCCGCGTTCGCATTCCGTTCGGCATTGCCCAAATTGGCAAGAGTTTTCGCAACGAAATCACGCCCCGCAATTTCACGTTTCGGTCGCGGGAATTCGAGCAAATGGAAATCGAGTTCTTCTGTCAGCCCGAGTCGTCGCACGAGTGGTATCAATACTGGCGTGATCGGCGGATGAAGTGGTACACCGATCTCGGTTTGGCGGGTGAGCGGTTGCGGCTACGGGAACATGCGACCGACGAGCTGAGCCATTACTCGACCGGGACGGCCGACATTGAGTACGCCTTTCCGTTCTTAGAGGCGGGAGAATTCGGCGAGTTGGAAGGGATTGCCCATCGGGGCGATTTCGATTTGCGAAGTCACATGGAAGGCAAGCTCGATGAGAAATCGCGTCCGCTGCAAGTGCAGATGGGGCCAGACGGCAAGCCAAAATGGCGTGGGAGCGGCAAGGACTTGTCGTACTTTGACGATCAAGCGACCGATCCGGCCAAGAAGCGATACATTCCGCATGTGATTGAGCCGTCGGCCGGTGCGGACCGGGCAACGCTAGCGTTTTTGTGCGAGGCGTATCACGAAGATCAGGCACCGGATGAAAAGGGAGCAATGCAAACTCGCGTGGTGTTGCGGTTCCATCCGCGAATTGCACCGGTCAAGGCGGCGATTTTTCCACTGGTAAAGAAGGATGGAATGCCCGAAGTTGCCCAGAAAATCTATCGCGACCTGAAAAAGCATTGGAATGTTTTTTACGACGAAAAGGGAGCGGTTGGCCGCCGCTATCGTCGTCAGGACGAGATCGGTACGCCGTTCTGCATCACCATCGATGGCCAAACGCTGACCGATCAAACGGTCACGTTCCGCGACCGTGATACATTGCAACAATGGCGAGTTAAAGTTGAGGATTGCGTGGTCGAGATGCAGAAAAAGATGATGTCGGCGGATTGAATATCCGTTCGCCAACAGAGCTTAATTTGATTTTACGATTTTTTGGTTTCCCTTCTCCTGGAGTTCAATCCCATGAAAAGTCTCATTGCGATTTCGAGTGTGGTCTTGGCCTTGGTAACACTGGCGACTTCGTCGAGTACGGCGGAAGAACCGGCCGCTGCCGCTGCGCCGGGCTATAAAATCATCAAGCAGTGGCCGATCGGTGGAGATACGCGATGGGATTATCTCTCGCTCGACGTGGCGGCACGAAAGTTGTACATCGCCCGCTCGTCACATGTCAGCGTGATCAATGTCGATACGGGCGAAGTCCTGGGTGATCTGCCGAATACGGCGGGCGTTCACGGCGCGGCCATTGCGCCGGAGCAAGAACATGGGTTCACGAGCAACGGAAAAGATGGAACCGTGACAATGTTCGACCTCAAGACGATTAAGCCCCTCGAAACGATTAAGGCGGGCAGCAAGCCCGACGCCATCGTGTTCGATCCGGCGACGAAAACGGTGTTCGCCTTCAACGGCAACAGTTCCGACACAACGGCGATTGACGCCGTGACGGGCAAAGTTCTCGGCACGCTCGCCTTGAAAGGCCAACCGGAATTTTCCGCCAGTGACGAAAAGGGGACCATGTTCGTGAACTTGGAGGACAAAAACGAGGTCGTCGCCTTCGACGCCAAAAAACTCGAAGTCCTGCATCGCTGGCCGTTGGCTCCGGGAAAAACGCCGACGGGTATGGCGATGGATCGCGAACATCGGCGGTTGTTCGTGGGCTGCCGCAGCCAACACATGATCGTGATGGACGCCGACTCGGGCAAGGTCATCGAGAAATTGCCGATTGGTTCGGGTGTGGATGCCACGGCGTTCGATCCGGAAACCGGTTTGGCGTTTGCATCCTGTGGTGACGGAACGCTGACGATCATCCATGAAGATTCGCCCGACAAGTTCACGGTCGTCGAGACCGTGAAGACGTTCAAGGGGGCGAAAACGATGACGCTCGATACGAAGACGCACAATGTGATCGTGGCTGCTGTTCCGCCTGCGACAACGAGTCAACCAAGCCAGTTTACGGTGCTGGTGATCGGGAAATAATTTGCAGATCGCAAAACCGAATGAGCATTTCGATCAGCGTAAGTTCTTAGCCAATGCGGAGTTAATCTCAGTAAACTGACTCGCCCGAGGGTACCCTCTTGTCGCAGGAGAGGGTGCCCTCTATACTCCTG
>JAYUFG010000174.1:0-6040 GCA_043738845.1 Planctomycetaceae bacterium | reverse complement strand
TCGGTAAATGCGACCTGTCGCTCATGATCGACGATTTGTCGCCAAAAACTCAACTCAGGTCAATCGCAATGTTGCAATTTTTATGGTACGGGCCATATCATTCCATTGGCCGTGCCAGTACCGGAGCCGAGTTCGTTTATACTCGCCGCACTGGGTGGACTTGGGCTATGGGCCTTTCGCCGCAAACGCCGCGTGACAGCCTAGTAGTTTGTTCGATTGACTGCGATTGTTTTGGCATGGCCTCCGCCCGCATCAACGCGGGGGCCATGCCATTTTTGTCGAATTTGTCCAGGATTCTTTTCACGAACTTGACCGCAGGATTTTTTGAAAATTGGGTGGGACGAGAATTTTTCGATCGTGCGAGTGGCCCGTATGGTGAACGAAATGGGGAATCGTCGGTGGCTTGAAAGTTAGGTGTTTTGCGGCAATGAGGTGAATTGTCGGCGGGTGGGATTTGAGTCAGGAGCCGTACTCAGTTTGTGGCCCAGCTTTGGCTCCGAAATAGTTTTAATAAATCGTGCGTGAGGCAGACGAGCTTCCATTCGGCTTTCATTTTTCGAAGGCCCCTCATGCAGAACTGTCGAACGCCGCGACACTGTTTGATCTGTTCAAACACCGGCACCATGATCGCCTTGCGACGTGCGTACTCGTCCCGACCTCTTTTCGTCCACAGCTTGCAAGCCAGCTTTTCTTCCATGCTCAAGTTTTTCGGCGGTCGGCCAATGGGTGCTGCCGGAATCAGCTTCGCAATCGCCATTTGCGACCGACTTTTTGCGGACTCAACCGTAGTGAGAGCCGTTGTGGTTCGTCGACCTGTGCGCTGCGGTTGCCGCCGGAAGATCAAAATCCGAACGGCTTTGCCAAGAAATTCAGCGGCGGGAATGCGAACTCCTGTTCGACTATTGTTATCGACAGGCTATTTGACAGCCGCAAGGAAATATAACTGCCGCGAAGCGGTGGACGAAAAACACGGATTGCATCACAATAGGCAGAGTCAACCAAATTCGCATCAGTTTCCCCACATGCACTAGTCGTCCAATTAAAGGGGATTTAAGGCGAGGTTTAGAAAAAAACGCTCACGCAAAGGCGCAAAGCTCGCGAAGCGGTGTTTGGGTTGATTCGTCTCACCACGCGGTTCCAGAAATCGTTTTATGTCCAAGTTTTTCGTTCGATTGTTTGCATTTCCATTGCGAGCTTCGCGCCTTTGCGTGAGCTTAATCGATTCTACTTCATACGGCTAAACAGTTTCGTTTTAACCACATTTTAAGAATCAAAATTGCGAAGCCGGAGCTTTTCCCGCATGTCTGAAACGGTCTTATTAGCGGTCGATATCGGGGCGTCGAGTGGGCGGCACGTCGCCGGTTTATTCGATGGCCAGCGTCTGCGGCTCGAAGAGGTTCATCGCTTTGAAAATGGGGGTGTCCTTGCCGCCGGGCGTTTGTATTGGGACTTGTTGCAACAGTGGACGAATATCCGCAATGGTCTCCGCGCGGCGGCCGGGAAATATGGCAACCGACTTGTGAGCGTCGGTGTCGATACTTGGGGCGTCGATTTTGGACTTCTCGATGCGAACGACGAACTTCTCGGCAACCCGATCCACTATCGTGACCAGCACACCAATGGAATGCTGGACAAGGCGTTCTCGCTCGTTCCCAAACAGGAAATTTTTCAGCAGACTGGTTTGCAGTTCATGCAGATCAACACGCTTTATCAACTGCTGGCGATGAGGTTGGCCAAGTCGCCCACACTCGAAGCGGCGAAGACATTTTTGATGGTTCCCGACTTGTTTCACTGGCTGTTGACGGGCGAAAAAGCCAACGAGTTCACCGACGCCAGCACGACCCAATTTCTCAATCCGCAAACCAAGGACTGGTCGCGTTCGGTCCTCGAAAGACTGGGAGTCCCGACCGAGATGTTCAAAAACATCGTCCCGCCGGGAACCAAACTCGGCAAGCTCCGTTCACAACTGGCGAACGAATTAAATCTGCCCAAGGTAGAAGTCGTCCTGCCCGGCACGCACGACACGGCGAGCGCGGTGATGGCGGTTCCCGCGACCAGTACGCCGGGCGAAAAACCGGACTGGTGTTACATTAGCTCGGGCACTTGGTCACTGATGGGTGTTGAACTTCCGCAGCCGGTGGTCAACGAAAAATGTCTCGCCCTTAATTTTACGAATGAAGGGGGCGTCGGTAATACGATCCGCTTGCTCAAAAACATTAGCGGTCTGTGGCTCGTGCAAGAATGTCGTCGTGTCTGGAACGAGTTGGGGAAAAAACTCTCATGGGATGATCTCACTCGAATGTCATCGGCAGCTAAACCGCTGGCCTTTCTCATCAACCCAGACGATCCTAGCTTTCTCGCGCCGAACAACATGCCCGAGGCAATTCGCGAATTCTGTCGTAAGACCGGACAAGGTGTTCCCGCTGATGAAGGGGCAATCGTCCGTTGTGCCCTGGAGAGTCTCGCTCTGGCTTATCGGCGAGTGCTGGGTTCACTGGAGGAACTGATCGACGGTCGGATCCACAAAATACACATCGTCGGTGGTGGGACGCAAAACCGACAGTTGTGCCAAGCAGCGGCCGACGCCTGTCAACGCCGGGTGATCGCTGGCCCCATCGAGGCGACCGCCATTGGCAATCTGATGATGCAAGCCGTTGCGGCGGACTATATCAGCAGTATTTCTCAGGCGCGCGAGATCATCCGCCAGAGTTTTACGGTGGACGAATATCAACCGCGCGACGGGGCGACTTGGGACGCAGCCTATGAACGGTTTGCCAAGTGGCAATAGTGCAATCCCTGGTTTTCTTCAACAATCGCCGCGAATACATTTGGCTTTTTGCGACCGAACGATTACGATGGGGCGTCGTTCGTATTCGTCCCGGCACATCACACCCTTGAGGGAACCGATGCAATACTACATTTCCAAAAATGGACAACAAACCGGTCCTTTCACGCTCGAACAAATTCGTTCCGCAGCCATGCAAGGAACTCTGTCCATGACCGAATTGTGCTGGACGGAAGGAATGGCGACCTGGGTACCAATTTCGCAAGTCCTGGGCGTGGCACCGCCGCCGCCCATGCCGCAAGTGAGGTACGCCGGGTTTTGGGTGCGGTTTGCGGCGTTGATTCTGGATACGGTTATCATCGGCCTGCCGTTGAATATCATTTCGCATGTGGTTGTACCACCACCCGCCGAACTAGTCCAAATGCAACAGGGAAGACAACCGACCGCCGAGGACATCGACAAAATATTTTCGGCCTTGATTAGTTATTACAAGACGCTGATGCCGATTATGTTGTTGGGAGCCATCGTGGGCTGGTTGTACTCGGCCCTGATGGAAAGTTCCACGAAACAAGCCACATTGGGCAAGATGGTTTGCGGTCTACGGGTCACAGACCTCGCAGGCAACCGCATTTCGTTTGGTCGAGCGACGGGCCGCCATTTTGCCAAAAACTTTTTGTCGGCGATTTTTTTGGTTGGCTACATTATGGCCGCGTTCACCGAACGCAAACAGGGATTGCACGACATGATTGCAGGAACGCTCGTGGTCACGAAGTAGCGTGTAAAAAGGTCTGCGCCGGATTCTTACTATTCGTTGACGTTGGTTTCCAAGAACCGGGCCAGCTTGTGAAAGTCGGAGTCGATCTCGACATACCGCACGATAGTCGTGAGCGTGTCGCGATCGACGAGCGTTTCAAACGGGACGAAGTGCAGCTTTAGCTGACCCATGACGGAGACCATGACGCCGTTCTTTCCTTCTTCGACCAATGCCCGATAGGCACCCACGCCCAACTGGCTCCCCAGCATGACGTCAAAGGCGTGCGGCAGCGCACAGCGAGACTCGTATCCCAACTGCACGCCGGTCACTTTTCGCTTGTGGCCCGCCACTTCTTCATAACGCTTGGCAATTCGGACCGCGAAGAGTCGGCCGAGGTTCAATTCAGAAACGGCAATGTGTCCGTGTGGATCGCGGGGGACCCCTTCCAGTTTTTCATTCGACAGATATTCAGCGAGACCCTCGGCCAAGATAATCACGCCGTACTCTTTGCCTTCCCGCTCTTTGCGGGCGACCATCACCTTGACGATTCGATTGACGACCTCGTCCAGGTTCATGATCGTTCGCTTTTTCTTCTCGCCGGTCTCTTTGTTGACGACCTCTTCTTCGGCGGCCAGTTTTCCGACAATATCTTCGACCGAGAGAACGTAGCTTGCTTCACCCGCGATGGCGGTTCCATAGGCGAGCCAACCGGCCGAGCGGCCCATCGTTTCGGCGACGAAATACGCCCGACCCGCTTCCGCGTCGGCGAGCAGATTGCGAACCTCGCTAGCGAGAAACTCGACGGCGGTGAAATATCCAAACGTGAAGTCGATGCCCAAATAATCGTTGTCGATTGTCTTGGGCAGATGGACGACGGGCATTCTCTTCCGCTCGGCGGGAAGCGTGTTTTGAAAGAGTTTGAATTTATTCGCCGTTTTCAGGGTGTCATCACCACCGATGGAGATTAACGCATCGACGCCAAGTGAATCGAGTGCTTCGTAAACGGTCCGCATGGGCTGACTGCGGACGGGATCATGAACATGTTGCGGATGGGCGATGTTCTTGCCGGGATTCTCCCGCGCTGTGCCGATCATGATCCCGCGCGAGTTTCGCGTGCGGCGAATTTGCTTCGAGTTGAGGATGATGTAGTCACGTCCCTCTTGCATCGGATAGTCGGGTGAGAATTTCACCAATTGCGAATATCCGTGCATCACGCCGACGACCTCGATCCCGGCTTTATTGAACGAAGCGGCGGCGGTCGAAATCACGGCATTTGCTGACGGGGCCGGACCACCGGAAAACAGAATGGCAACTTTTTTGATGTTTGTGTTGGGCATATTTTAGGCTCGTTTCCTCAAATTCAGATTTTTTGTAGTGAAAGAGTGCCAAATGGCAAAAATTGATCCGGCGATTAACCAAACAACGATCCGCCAAGAGGCGACATTGACAATCGTCGCTCAGTACTCGGCAAACATTCGTGGGGCGAAGGGTGCCAGCCGGTGGTGGGAATAACTCGCGGGCAGTCCAATATCGCCAAAATATAAGCCGCCATTCTAACTAATCTGACGGAGAAGGAAACCGGGTTAAATGGCTAACCGACGGCAAAAATACTTCAATGAAATTCGGCAATTGCGACAGAATGTCGCTAAGATGGCTAAAAAATCGTCGAAATTAAATAGTCGTAGCGGAACTGTCGTGAGTGATCACGACCGAACTAATTGCCGCTCGCGAAGTTGCTGTTCCCAATAAGAATACTGCGGATCGCCCACTCGAAACGCGAACACCGCGTCGGGCAGGACGCGACCGTTCACCGACTGTGAACGGACCCGAACGAGAACCGCGCCATCTTCGCGCCGTTCGAGTTCAAATGTATCGGGTGAAGTGTGCATTTCGGCGCGCGACATAACAAGCAATAGCCAAAGATAAAAGGGTAAGTGGGACACCCTGGATTATCAGTCGTTTTCCCCCTGAGCCTAAGTTTAATTGTCCCTGAAGGGGGCAAACAATTCTAGGTCAATTGGCACAGCGATTTTTCGGAATTTCAAAAATATTGCCCTAGTTGGCCTCGATTGCGGCGACAAAAACCTACGTCAATTCGCGCAACCCGGTTCGCTTGTCCGGGTTATTACTAATTGCACAAGACGGAACTGATTGCCCAGGTGAATTCCTGCGCATTCATAGTCCATTGGGCAGATTTACGCGATTGGCAATTTGGAACAGGTCGCATAGAGAATTGCGCACTCTCGTGCGATACAACCTCAGGGCGATTGCGCCACGCTGCGTAGTTTGGCATAATTGGGCAATCGCGAAGTGCCGAAGCACGAGATGGACTCGTGATGGCACGATTCGCGTTTGGCCAGGAGGAATGCCATGTCTCAAAAAGTGTGCGCTCAAATCAAGGATCACTTCGTCGACTTGACGGATCCGCGTCGTCGCGAGGTCACGTATCCGCTCGTCAACGTGATCACGATGGCGTTGTGCGCCGTACTCTGCGGCGCGGA
>JAYUFG010000173.1:0-2288 GCA_043738845.1 Planctomycetaceae bacterium | reverse complement strand
ACAATCCCATCGCAAATCCCGGCCTCAACGGTGGAGCCAACGCGATTCCACTGCCAGAGCCGAGTTCCTTCGCACTGGCCATTCTGGGTTTGTTCGGCCTGTTATTCGCCCGCCGCTGGCGTCGATAGTGTCCGCTGTGCGAAACATCCTTCACTAGGTGAGCAGTCTAACCGGTCTACACACCTGCATTCGAAAGTTTCTCAGTGAGGTAACGCATCACATCGGGAGCGGAGATCAGCCCCGTCACGCGACCCTCCGTTCGGATCGCCAAGTGATGATAACCACCTTGGTCCATATACCGCATGGCGAACGCGATTTTATCGGTGATGTCGAGCGACTGCGGAGCCGGGGTCATGTACTCGGAAATCGGTCGTTCCGAAAGGAGATCGGCTTGATCGTTGATTCGCCACAGTGCGTCCCGTTCCGTAAAGATGCCCAACAATTCATCGCCCTGCATTACTAGGGCACAGCCCGCCGAGTTCTTCGCCAACAGCCGCAACGTCGCGCCGACGGTCGTGTAGGGCGAAACGACGAGCGGTTTTTGCGGAGCGAGCGCGAAAATGCGGTCGTGAAAGATGCTCTTCTCCAGCGGTGACTGCGCTTGCAGTCGCGACAAATCGTCGATGGGTGACTGACAGCGATCACATTGATCGGCACCGTCCATGTTTCGTTCAAATCCGCAGGCTGGGCATGTAATCATGTGACCACCCAAGAATCGCCAGAGGAAAAAAGTGTTTGCAAATCGCCGGGGCCTTGTTTGCGAATGGCCTCGTCGATCTGACCCTGTAAAAGTTCTTCGTAACGGGGGCGATCCACATCGCGAAAGACGCCGATCGGTTCTGGAAAGTCGGGGTACCGCATCCGGCTGAGGAGATACGCCAAACTTGGCTCGGAAAGTTTCTCGTTGTGGAACAACAGATCGTCTTCCGCGACCCCTTTGCCCAACTGCACAATCTCTGGCTCCATCCCGTTGAGGCGAATCCCTTTGTCCCGATTCTTGCCGAAGATCAATGGCTTGCCATGTTCCAACTCGACTAAGTTGTCGAACTTCGATTCGCGGTCGGTTGCGTACTCAAACGCCTCGTCATAAAACACGACGCAATTTTGATAGACCTCGACGAACGATGTTCCCCGATGTTCGGCCGCCCGCTTCAGCACCATGCTCAAATGTTTGATGTTCGTATCGACCGACCGCGCGACGAATGTGGCCTCGCAGCCGATAGCAATGCTGAGCGGATGCAGCGGGTTATCAATCACGCCCATCGGACTGCTTTTCGTGACGTGACCCAACGGAGAGGTCGGCGAGTATTGACCTTTCGTCAATCCATAAATACGGTTATTGAACAGAATAATGTTCAGGTCCAAATTGCGGCGGATCGCGTGCATCAGATGATTGCCGCCGATCGACAAGGCGTCTCCGTCGCCCGTGATAACCCACACCGACAAGTCGGGGCGAGCCGCCTTCACACCTGTCGCGACGGCCGGGGCACGACCGTGAATCGAATGAATTCCATACGTGTTGACGTAATACGGAAAGCGACTGGAACAGCCGATGCCCGACACGAAGACCATTTTCTCACGCGGAATTCCCAGGGTGGGCAACACCTTTTTCATCTGCGCGAGGATTGAATAATCACCGCAGCCGGGACACCAGCGAACATCTTGATCGCTGGCAAAATCTTGAGACGTGAGGACAGGCAAGGAGATATTCATACAATCGCTCGCTGTGGGGAGATAGCTATATTGTATTGTCAATTCGGCGTATTTACCACCATTGAGACTGTTTAGAAGTTTGTTCCTGAATTGTCGGGCTGCTTCAGACTATCGGACTCGAGCGGTTTTCTGTTCGGTCGTGTTCTATTTTGAGCTTTATCTCCTTCCCATTGTACCCGATTGAGGTCGTTTTGTCGGGTGGTAAAATTGAGCCATTTTGCATGTGATGGGTGTTGACGTGGAAAGGTGAATAACAGGGCGATTTTATGAACGCTCAGCAATCCGATGAATTCTCCGCGAGCAACAGTCGCGACTTTGTGCAGGAACGCATGGCCACCAGTGGAGGATGCCCCTTTGAAGCCTGTCGTGTCAATGTACCGACGTCTCACCGCATCTGGGAAGTAGCGTGACGCCCCTGATGCCTAGTGGGCGTTGGGTGCGAGCAAACTCTATGTCGCGATTGGGGGGTGCGTTAGGTTGGTAACTTCCCGTTCTTCATTTCCTCAGGGAGGTTGCCATGTCAGGTCGAGATATTCGCGTTGAGAATCCGCAGGAAGCGTTGATCGTCGAGCAAG
>JAYUFG010000172.1:0-2291 GCA_043738845.1 Planctomycetaceae bacterium | reverse complement strand
TGCGAAAGACGACAATCGCATTTGTTTTGTCTGCTTTATCCCGCCACACGCCCTTTGGAAAAGTCCTTGGTGCGCGGGGCGTATCCATACTCTTTCAATTTGCCCGACAATGTACGGATGCCAATCCCCAACGCTTGTGCCGTTTGGGCCCTATGTCCGTTAAATCGTTCGAGCGTTGATTCGATCAACTGCCGTTCCATGTCGTGCAAATTCAATCCGGCGGGAACAACTGTCGATTCGCCCGTCTGCTTCTCGCGAGCATGCTCGTCGCCAATCTGTTTGTTGTTGGCCGCTCCGATCAGCCACGGTCGCAATTCATCGGCCGCAATGGGCAGACCGAGATTCAACACGCTCGCCCGGGTCATGATGTTTTCCAACTCGCGAACATTTCCCGGCCAATGATATTCGAGCAATAGTTCACCGGCGGCCGGTTCCAATTCGCACGGTTCTTTGGTCAGTCGCTGAGCGGCCTGTGACAAAAAGTAGTTCGCCAATTCGGCAATATCTTCCCGCCGCTCTCGCAACGGCGGCACGACGAGCGGCACGACGTTCAGTCGAAAGAACAAGTCCTCGCGAAACCGTCCGGCGGTCACTTCCGTTCGCAAATCGCGATTGGTTGTGGCCAAGACGCGAACGTCGGCATCGACCGTTTGGCTCGAACCGACCCGCTCGAACTTTCGTTCTTGCAGGACTCGCAATAATTTGGCTTGCAAGGTGAGGTCGATTTCGGTGATTTCGTCGAGCAGGATCGTCCCACCGTGAGCCAGTTCAAAGCGACCTGTGCGGCGAGTGTCGGCACCGGTGAAGGCTCCCCGTTCGTGTCCGAACAGTTCGCTTTCGAGCAAATGGGCCGACAGGACAGGACAATTGAGACTGACGAGTGGTTGATGTTTGCGGTGGCTCGCGTTGTGGACGGCCGTGGCAACGAGTTCCTTGCCCGTGCCACTTTCGCCCGTTATCAGTACAGTTTCCGAGGTCGGCCCGACCTGGGCAATTCGCGTTCGCAAGGCCCGCATCGGCTGGCTGCTGCCGATCATCGTGCGGTCGCCGTGATGCGAATCGGCGTGGAGCGAGCCTTGATCGAGCATTCGGCCGTGGGACATGGCCCGCGCGACGAGTTGTTCGATTTGATCGGCGTCGAACGGTTTTTCAATATAGTCGAAGGCCCCATGCCGCATTGCATCTACGGCCGACGAGACGGAAGCGTGCGCAGTGATCATCACGATCTGCGCACCGTGCCGCCGTTGCGAAAGATTGCGAATGAATTCGAGACCGTTCATCCCCGGCATTTGCAAGTCGGTGATGATAACGTCGTAGCTCTCGTGCTCGACGACCTTCAGAGCTTCGATCGCACTGGCCAAGCCACATACCTTGTGTCCGGCGTGACGAAGAACTTCCGCGATCGACTCGCGAGCTTGCGCGTGATCGTCAACGACGAGGACGTGACCACGCAGGCTATTACCGGACTGGTTACTGCTACCTGACGAATTACGGTTAGTCGAAACGGCGTGTGATTGCAAAGTGGAAGGGGTCATGCTGCGCTCCTGTGTGGATCGGCTGCGGCTTGCGCGACTTGAGGAATTTGAGGGATGTGAAGTGTAAAGGTGGCTCCGCCGGTGGGCGAATTCGCCGCCGAGACTTGTCCGCCGTGAACTTCGGCCGTGCGATAAACAATGGCCAAGCCGAGACCCGTGCCGGTGCTTTTCGTGGTGAAAAAGGGTTCAAACGCCCGCTGAAGGACGTTGTCGGAAAGGCCAGGACCGGTGTCAGAAACGGTGATTTGTGCGACCGGCGAAGCACCGCCGAGTGTGGAAGTACAAGTCGCCGCGACAATCAGCTTCCCGCCGTCAGGCATCACATCCAGCGAGTTCAGTACGAGATTCAGCAATGCCCGGCGGAGCATTTCGCGATCTGCGGAAATCTTCAACCCCGGCGTGATCTGAGCAACGCTTTGCAAGTGTTGGGCTTCAAGCTGCGGGCCGATGGCGGAAAACACTTCGTCCACCAACTGGCGAATGTCGAGCGAAATTCGCTGCGGATCGCGATCCGCCGTGAATTGCAACAGATCGTTGACAATCGCGTCGAGCGCCGTGCAACCGGCGGTGATCTTACTCACGATTTCGCGACTCGCGGGGTCATTGTTCAAACGCCGCCGCAACAGGCTGAGATACAACGTCACGGGTACAAGACTATTGCGAACCTCGTGCGCGACATGGGCCGCCATTTGTCCCAAATCGGCCAAGCGATTCTTGCGGGCCAACTCGCGATTCTTAACTTCAAGTTCATCCGTC
>JAYUFG010000171.1:0-16258 GCA_043738845.1 Planctomycetaceae bacterium | reverse complement strand
TGAACCACCGACCGCACCCACCCGCCGCTGGTATCGACTCCACTGGGTCACCTGGCTGTTCGTGATCGTCGAGATCGGGGCGTTGGGGTATTGCCAGTCAATTTGGACTCGGGGTCCTGCTGGCGGTACCAACCATTGGCATTATTCTTTTAGTCTGTCTGGTTGGCCAATCGTCAACTGTCGGCATTACTTATCGACCTACGCTGGACCGGCAAATACCACGGAAGAATATGAATGGTACACTACCGCGATGGTCATCAATTGCGTTTTCTCGTTACTACTTGTCACGTCAACGGCTATGAACGCTGAGGCGCGAATGAGGCGTCCGCAGCGATGGCAGTTCTCGCTGCTGGGTTTATTGAAACTTACAACCGTCGTCGCCGTTGTGCTTACACTCATGGTTCGACGCAGAGAAATCTATGAAGCAGTTTTGGGAATTGGTTTGCGACCGGGTCAGGTACCCGAAATTGACCCGCCACTCGCACCTCTCATCTGGCCAATCAAAGTCATCATCCTCTTCGGCCTCGGTTGCACCATTTATTCTCTCGGAACCTTTGCCGAGTTTTCAGCCCGTTCCCTTTGGAAATTCGCCCGTCGCGATAAGGAAACTTTACCGCCGGGGTAACAGCTTCGCCATTTGAAGGTTTAAATTCGCCCCGGCCGGGGCGAAACCAGCAACTTTACCACACCTAGCGCAACGGTTACTCACCATGAAATTCCCGCTCCTTGTTCCTTGTTCACCGTTCCTTGTTCTCGGTTCCCTAGTCACCGGCATTTTATCACTTCTCCCGACCGCTGCCGCCAAATCAACCCCGCCCAACATCGTCATCATTCTCGCCGACGATCAAGGCTGGGGCGATCTTAGCCTTAACGGAAATACACAATTACAAACTCCGCACATCGACTCGCTCGCCCGCGACGGCGCACAATTTGACCGCTTCTTCGTCTGTCCTCTTTGCTCGCCAACGAGAGCCGAATTCTTGACCGGCCGTTATCATGCCCGCTGTGGCGTGCGCGGCGTTTCCACCGGCCAGGAGCGAATGAATCTCGACGAGAAAACAATGGCCGACGCCTTCAAGGCGGCGGGCTACGCGACCGGAGCGTTTGGCAAGTGGCACAATGGAAGCCAGTGGCCGTATCACCCCAACGCCCGCGGCTTCGACGAGTATTATGGATTCACGTCGGGCCATTGGGGCGAGTATTTCGATCCGCCACTCGAACACAACGGCCAAATGGTCCGAGGTAAAGGTTACATTGCCGATGACCTGACAAGCCACGCGATTCAGTTCATCGAGGAGCATCAGCGACGGCCGTTCTTTTGCTATCTGCCGTTTAATACGCCGCACTCCCCCTTCGCCGTCCCCGACGCCGATTGGCAACGCTTCAAAGACAAACCGATCACCCAGCGCGGCAGCGACGGCGACAAGGAAACGGTGGACATCACCCGTTGCGTTCTGGCCATGAGCGAAAATCTCGACCAGAACGTCGGTCGCGTGCTGCAAAAATTGAACGATCTCAAACTGACCGACAACACGATCGTGATCTATTTTTCGGACAACGGTCCCAACAGCAAACGATTCAACGGCGGGATGAAAGGAATCAAAGGCTCGACCGACGAGGGGGGCGTCAGGGCACCCTTCGTCATCCGCTGGCCCGAAAAAATCAAACCCCACACGACCATTCACCCCATCGCCGCCGCGATTGATTTGCTCCCGACTTTGACCAAACTCGCCGGCGTTCCTCTCCCCAGTGCAAGACCACTCGATGGGATTGATCTTTCGCCGCTGCTACTCGGAACGGCGAATGACTTGCCCGACCGGATGATTTTCTCGCAACAAAACGCGCAAGTCAGCGTTCGCACGCAACAATTTCGGTTGGACAATCGGGGAGAGCTATTCGATCTGTTGGCGGACCCCGGCCAACAACAGAACATTGCGAAAGAAAAGCCAGAGGTCGCCGCACGGCTGTCGCAGGCGGTCGTCACGTTCCGCAAAGAGGTCGTCGGAGTTGGCAAAGGAAATTCTGATGACCGTCCCTTTCCCGTCGGGTATGCGGAGTTTCCCTGGACGCCGCTTCCGGCTCGCGACGGAGTTCCGCATGGGACGGTGAAGCGGAGCGCGAACGCACCGAACAGTTCTTACTTCGTGAATTGGACCAACAAGGACGACAAACTGACCTGGGACATCGACGTTCACACGACCGGCGATTACGACGTGACGTTTTATTACACCTGTCCGGAGGCCGACGCCGGATCGACGATAGAGTTGAGCTTCAACGGTCAAAAACTCTTGGGTAAAGTCGCACCGGGTTGGGATCCGCCCCTCTACACGAACCAGGACACGATTCCACGTCCCGCCGCCGAATCGAAGATGAAGGAGTTCCGACCACTGAAAGTCGGCACGCTTCGATTGGAAAAAGGACGCGGGTTACTGTCCCTTCGCGCAACCGAGATTCCCGGCCGTACCGTGATGGATTTACGACTGGTGACATTGACGTTAAAAACGGGTCCGTAATTTCGATTAGGTATTCACCTGTGCATACCTTGTTCCGGTATTGCGACCATAAATTGGAACGCATCCCACCGGCTTACGATGCACATTGCATTACGGCCCGCTACCCGCGACTTGTCCCAAAGGACGAAGAGTGTGCGAACGCTGACGAACCTCTACCACGAACGGCCGACGTGGCTCGACCGGGTCCGATGCCGCCGCCGCTTACATCTGGCCCGTCGAACTTTCCGACGATGAAATCCTCTCGCGGCTATTGAAGTTAAATTTGGAACGAGCGAAAGGATAAGTTGCGGGACCGAAGGCGTTGGACGAAACGAACCAACAAGACCGAACTGTGCCCGATTTCAACACATCGGGACTCGGTCCAGTCTGGGCCACTGCCTAAACCGGTCGCTGATTGGAGTCGCCCGACCGGAAATATCGCGCCGAAAATAGCGGTTTTTCCGCTGAAATAGTCCGAACTGCGACTTTTTGCCATTTCCAGGGATCAAAATCAAGCCAGCGAGCGTCTATAATAGATAACAGAGGAGCGGTCGCAAGAAGGGTTCCGTTCGGAATCCCTGCGCCCCCTTCGGAAAAAGGATTGTTGCCTCATGGCCACTGGAACCGCCAGCCCTGGACCGCTTGCTCCTCAGCCGATTCCCTCTGGGGCGATCAATGGTGTAACGGCCAATCGCGCGCCGGACGAATCGTACATTGACGAGCAGTTGCGGAAGACTCGTGCGCACGTGAAGGCCGTCGATGTGGCGAGCGGTCTGATGACGCTCGCGGCGGGAAGTCTCGCGTGTTGGCTGGTCGCGGCGATTCTCGATCATTGGATACTTCCCGGCGGGCTGGGATATTGGGGTCGGCTCCTCTGCTTCGTGCTGTATTTTGGTGTTGCCGGATATTACTTCGTGCGGCAAGTTCTGCCCCTGTTCATCAAACGGATCAACCCGCTGTATGCTGCGCAAACAATTGAACATGCGCAGCCGACGCTGAAGAACAGCGTGTTGAATTTTTTGTTCTTTCGCGAGCAACGAGCGACGGTGCCCGACGGCGTTTATCAAGCGTTGCAAACACAGGCCGCCGCTGGACTGCATCGTGCGCCCGTCGATACGGCCGTTGATCGTTCGCAATTGATCAAGCTGGGCTACCTGCTGCTGGGAATTTTGGCGGCCTGTTGTGCGTACAAAGTCCTGTCGCCGAAGGATCCATTTCAAACGCTCGGCCGCGTGATGCTTCCCTGGGCCGACTTGCAAGTTTCCTCGCGGGTGACAATTGACGACGTTCAGCCGGGCGACCAAACGGCCTATCGGGGTCAACAGGTTAAAATCTCGGCCAAGCTCCGCGGACTTAGCACCGACGAAACCGTCTATCTCGTTTTCTCCACCGCCGATGGACAGTTCCTTGAGAGGTCCACGCCCATGCGCATTCCGCAAGGCGGAATGCGGCATGAAGGACTCTTACCCGGCGGAGAAACCGGTTTGCAAGCCGACGCCGAATACTGGATCAAGGCGGGCGACGCGGTCACGAAACATTATCATTTGCCCGCCATTCCGACGCCGACGATCACGGTCGAGCGGCTCGATTTCGATTATCCCGACTACACTCGTTTTGAACATCATCGCGTCGAGCAACAGGGCGATATCAAGGAGTTAGAGGGAACCCGCGTCACGATTCACGCTGTCGCCAATCATCCGATCAAAGAGGCGTTTGTCGATTTTGAATGCGACAACAAAGACGATTTGAAAATGAAGGTCGATGGCCAAACGGCCGTGGTGTCGTTCAATCTCGCATTCGCGCCGGGTGATCGGCAAACGCCGGAGCATACGAGTTATCAACTACGATTTGTGACGACCGCCGGACATCGCAATCCAGAACCGGTGCGTCATAAGATCGAAGTGATTCCCGACCTGTCGCCAGAGATTACGATCCTTTCGCCGAAGGCCGACGAGCTAACGATCCCCTTGAACGGTCGGGAAACATTCGACATTCAAGCCCGCGATCCCGATTTTCTGTTGCAAAGTGTGCAGATGGTGGCGAAACGCGATGGCCAACTGCTCAACGTGCAGGAACTATTGGTCGAGCCGAGTAAAAATTTCTTAGGGAAGTTTGAATTCATTCCGCAAAAGCTGAAACTGCAAGCGGGCGACGAGCTTGAACTCTGGGCGTCGGCGATGGACAACAAAACACCGGAGGTGAATCAAACCGAGACGGCCGCACCGCACAAGAAAATTCACATCGTTGCGGCCGACCCACGTCAAAATCCCCAACCCAACGGTGGCCAACAAAACCAGCCGCAGAAAAATCCGAACGATCAGCCGAATCAGGGCAACCAGCCCGACAACAAAAAAGGGAACGACCCCAACCAGAAGAATCAGCCGAACAAGGGAAATGAAAAAGGTCAGCCGCAAAACGGCGGTCAGGGACAAGACGATCCCAACAATCCGCCGAAGCAAGGCGACAACAACGATCAAAACCAAAACAACAATCCCTCTGACAACAAAGACAACAAGAACGGAAGCAACGATTCCAAAAACTCCAAAGGCAACGATGCCAACAGCAAACCCGACCTCAACAACAATGGTCCGAAGGGTGGCGGTGACAGCAAGCCGGACCAGAATTCCAACGGGATGGGTGGCGACAACAATCCCGACAATAAGCCGGAAAAAGGGAATCAGCCGAATCAGGGTAGCCAGGACAATCAGCCCAATAACAAAGGCGATAAAGGAAACAACGATCCGGCGAATAGCGACAAAAATAACGCCGACAAAAATAACTCTGATAAAAACAACCCCAATAAGAATGGTGGCGAACAAAACAAGGATCCGAACAATAAGGGTGACAAGAACTCTGGCGGTGGTGAGCCGAACGGCAACTCTCCAGACAACAGCAATCAGCCCAACAATGAAGCGAATCCGTCCGCAAAGGGGGGTGCCCAGGGCCAACCCAACGGCGGCGAATCGCAACAGCGACCGGTCGCCGCAGATGGCTCGAATGACCCTGACGCCATCAAAGCGATCAAGGACCATCAAGACGCCCAGGGTGAAAACAAACAAGGTACCGGCAAGCCTGGAGAAAATCAAAAAGCCAGCGGCGACCCCCACGACAAAGGATTGAACCCTGCTCAAAACCCGCAACCAGGCGACCAAAACCAAAACAATCCCGGCCAGTCGCCAAACGATAAATCCACCGATAAATCCACCGATAAATCCACCGATAAGTCCAATGATAAGCCAAGTGATAAGGCCAACGGCACGCCGGACAAAAACGATCCGAACAATAGCAAGCCGTCGCCCGGTGGTTCTGGAGAAAAAGACCTGTCGCAATCCGACTCTGCCAAAAGCAATCCCGGCGAGTCAGGCCAAGACGATAAAGGGACGCCGAACAAATTCGATCATCAAGACAAAAGCGATCCTCGCGACAAGGCCGGTAATAAAGAAGGTTCGTCCGCCGAAAAGCCGCAGGACAAGAGTGGCCAAGCCGAAACACAAACGGGCGACCCTGGTGCCGGAGAGAAGGGCAAAAAGAACGACGGCTCGCCCGACCCTCAGGCACAAAACGCCGGTCGCGATCAGCAACCGTCGGACAAACAGAACGACAAAAAAGGAGGCAGTGAAGAAGACCCAGCGCAATCGCCGAGCAATAGCGAAAAACAACCGAAAAACGGCAAGCAAGGGATCGAGGGGGACAAGTCCGGCCCTGGCAAAAAAGGGGGCGGTGCGAAGTCCAACGTCAAAGGTCAAGGTCAGCCCGGCCAAAATGAAACCGCTGAAACTGGCGAAGGTAAATCGCCCGACGGTGGCGGAACTGAAAAAACGCAACAAGCGGGCACCGACGCCAAGAGCGACAACAAGACTGGCCAAAAGGGAACGGAAAAAGGCCCCGGCTCGCCTGCTCCCGGCGACCAGGACTCGAACGCGAAAGACAAAACCGACAAGGCTTCCAAAAATGGCGGAGAAAAAGGCAAGCCGGGCGATCAACCCGGCACCAAGCCCGCCACGTCGCCCGACGGCAAAGGGAACAGCGACGTTCCCCTCGGCGGTGGTCAACCCTCGGGCGAGCATACGCCACAAAAGTGGCAGCCGGGCCAAGACCCCAGTGAAGACCCGGCCAATTTGGAATATGCCAAGAAGGCGACCGACCTCGTTCTTGAAAAACTGAAAAACCAAATGGCTAAGGGTTCGGTCGATCAAGAACTGTTGGACAAGTTGGGTTGGAGCAAACAGGACATGGAGAATTTTCTCCACCGCTGGGAAAAGATGAAAGCCGACGCGGTCCTTCCCGGTCGCGAAGGCGAAAAAGGAAAGCAACAACTGGACGAGGCGGTCCGCAGTCTTGGTCTGCGGAAGGACAACACGACCTCTGGCCCGTCGAATCGTGACGACGCGCTGCGTGGTCTCCGCGATGCTCCTCGCACCGCCCCGCCGCCCGAGTATCAGGATCAGTTCCGGAAGTTCAATCAAGGGAAGTAGGGCGATTTCAAAATATGTGCGGCCCTTGCTTAGCCGCCGCGTCCACGCGGTGGAATCGTTGTCGCTTAGCCGTCCCCATCGCTTAGCCGCCGCTGGCGATAGCCCTTGTCGCTTAGCCGCCGCGTCCACGCGGTTCCCATTCGGGTATCGCAACTCACCGTTATTTTTGCGTCTTCTCCTCCCCATCCTTTGCCGCTGGCTTGTCGGCCTCTCCGTTGAGACGTTGAATGATCGCGTCGGTGATGTCGAGGTTCTTTTCGTAAACAATGGCACGGGATAGATTTTGGGCGACTTCGGAGCGAGGTGATGTGTCGGTTTCTTTTTCGCCGTTTTTTCGTAGTACCAATCGAATTCCGTGTTCGTCGGCGTATTCACTGATACAACCTTCAATCCGCTTGTACGTGACGGCATAGACGGCTGTTTCTATTTCCATGAGGCGGGCCTTTTGTTTGCTCGCCTTCAGATTGAACGCTGTTTTGCGGTCAAGAACTTCTTCGCTCAGTCGTCGATATTCACCACTTAACATATCATGTTTCGATAACTCCGTTTCTGTGTCGGCAATTCCCGCCCGTTCGGCGTTCAGGGCTGTCTCTGCCGCTTGAACATCGACTTTCAGTTGCTCCATCGCGATCACGAACTTCCGTTCAACCTTCAAGACCTTGGACAGATCAATCGTCGCGACTTGGCAATCCTGATGGCCGTTCTTGACAGCGGCTGGATTCGGGGTCGCCTCGTCCGCTCGGACGGGCAAGCGTCCACCCAGCCAACCGACGACACCCAGCAGCCCACCGATAAAAACACCAACCCAAATTGTGCGTTGCATGGTAATCTCCGTTTCTAAAGACGAATTTTCAAAACGAGGTTTTGTTGCAGCCTGGAATTCCGCTCCGGCTCCGTTTGCACATAACATTCGCCAATTCCATCCGGCACGAAGCGGCAACCGACCAACGGCGCACAATAGTCTGCGCTATTCTTCTGGAATACTCAACCGGCACAGGCTGGCGCGCAATCATTGGCGATTGACGGATTCGAGTGTATCACAACCCGGTCAAAATAGTCGCGTTAGAAATAGCCCTAATGCGAGAGAAGGAGCGAGAGCCGGTTTCGTTACGATCATGTCGTTTATTGCAGGGTGCTTCCCAAATGAGCTTGCTTCGCACAAAATAAGGGACATGAAATCATTGCAAGGACAACTGCTCGTCGCGACGACCGATTTGCACGATCCAAATTTTCAGCGGACCGTTATTTTGTTGGTCACGCACAACGATCAAGGTGCCCTGGGACTGGTCCTCAATCGACAAACAAACGTCCCGTTGCAAAAAGCCTGGAGCCAATTGAGCGAGAGTCCCTGCGTTCATAAATCTCACCTATATCTCGGCGGGCCATGTCAGGGACCACTCATGGCCCTCCATACGCAAAGCGATTTGTCCGACAGTGAGGTTCAGCCGGGCTTGTACTTCACCGCCAAGCCAGAAGAGCTGACGACGCTCGTCGAATGTGAGAACGGACCGATTCGATTCTTCGTCGGTTATGCAGGCTGGGGACCGGGGCAACTTGAAAATGAACTTCGCGAAGGAAGTTGGCGGACCGGTTCCGCTGAAAATGAACACGCCTTCGGCGATGCCGACCGTTTATGGGACACCGTTACGAAGCGATTCGCCGATGCACAACTCATCCGTGACTTGCGAATCAAACATGTACCACCCGACGTGCGGCTGAATTGAGATTATTTTATGTCGGACGCTGGTCGGACTGCGACGGGGCCAAGGCAATCTTCAAATTTCATCTCAAACTTTCGGATTCAAAATGTATCGCCACCTTGTTCGATTCGTCCTGATACTCTCTTGTCTCAGTTGGGCGTCGACAAATTTTGCCGCAGAGCCGGTGCGATTGCTGCCGGAGGGAACGCTCAAGGAGTCCCGTCAGCCGCAGGCAGCCATCGACGCGGCCGGAAACATCCACGTGGCATTTGGCTGCGGCAATGATCTCTATGTGGCAACCTCGAGCGATGCCGGAAAAACATTCGCATCGCCGGTCAAAGTCGGGACACCCGGCGTCCTCTCACTCGGAATGCGGCGCGGTCCCAGAATCACCGTGACGGAAAAAATGCTCGTCGTCACGGCGATTGGTGGGCCGCTTGGCAAAGGGAAAGATGGTGATCTGCTGGCTTGGCGTTCGACCGACAACGGCAAATCCTGGAACGGACCGGTGCGCGTCAACGACGAAGAGTCTTCGGCACGCGAGGGTTTGCACGCGATGGCTGCCGGGCCCAAGGGAGAATTGGCCTGTGCCTGGCTCGACCTGCGAACGAAGGGAAGTAAAGTTTTTGGCAGCACGTCGTCCGACGGTGGACAAACTTGGTCGAAGAATTTTTTGGTTTATGATTCCCCGTCGGGAGCCGTTTGTCCCTGTTGTCATCCTTCGATCACATTCGACCCGACGGGTAATATGTTCGTTATGTGGCGGAACGCCCTCGAAGGCAGCCGCGATATGTATTTTACTCAATCATCCGACGGTGGAAAAACTTTTTCGATGGCGACCAAACTCGGCCAAGGAACCTGGAAACTTGACGTCTGTCCCATGGACGGCGGGCAGATTGCCTTTTCGCCGGGCGGGGAAATGTTCACGGTTTGGCGTCGTGAACAGCGGGTATTTCTAACGGGCCACGCCGATTCCGAAGGGACCACTTCGACGGATTCACGCGATCAATCATTGGGCCAGGGAGAGCAACCTTGGTTGGCGGCGAATGCCAAGGGTGCCTATCTCGCGTGGATTTCCAAGCGAAACGGTGACCTGTTTTTGAAACCACCCGGTACGACGGTCAATCTGACCGTCGCCCACGAAGCGACCGATCCCGTCGTCGCCACCAACCCAACCGGTCAAGGTCCGGTTATCGTTTGCTGGGAGACTGGTCCCAAGGACAAGACGTTTATTCTTACCCAAGTTTTCGGTGCCAAACTGCGGACAGGTTCACTCGACTGACATTTATACAGAGAGCTTGAATAGCCAAAGCGTCGATTCTTACACGGAGGGGTGGTTCCTTGTAGACGTGGCGTCTCGCCGCGTCACATAAGCGGCGAGACGCCGCTTGTACAAGTTTGACGGATGATCCGCATATTGCGATTGTGCCAATTGCACCCGACGTGCATTCTGCGACGAGTACGGTCGGCAATTCATTCTTCACACGGTTACTCTGCCGATGAAGAACGAGGAACCCAATTCCCGGTCCTCAATCGATTCCTATTTTTTCCATTCCGTTCGCAATTTTCATCACGCCATGATCGGCCGCCACCTAATTTTCGTCGTTATCTTGTTCGCCGCCGCCGTGATTCCCTACGCGGCCAACAACTCGACCGGGATTACAAAGTGGTTGCAGAGCAAGACCGGCGGAAATGGTAACTCGGCCGAAGGCGACCGGTCGCCCAGCGGGTTCGACAAAATGGGAAACCCGTTTGCGACGAACGCTCATCCGGCCAATGGCTTTGGTCAACCGAATTCTTTCTCGCCGCCGAATGGACGCACGGCGAATTTTGCCTCCCCCGCCCCGCGTGAGCTGCGGATTGAAAGCGAACCGGTCGGCGATCTGGCCGAGGTCATCCGCTTTGACGTTCCGCCCGATTGGGTTTTGGGCCGTTGGCCGCGTGTCGAAACGAGTAGCCTTCCTGGAGAGCCGCCCTTGCAAGGTTATCGCGTCGCGGTCGTTACGGGAACTCGGCCCGACGACATCGCCGGTTCGCTGACCTATTACTTCACTCCCAAGCAGCACATCCGGCGGCTGGCGTTTCAAGGGACGACCGGTGATCCGCGACGCCTGATCGAATTGGCAACCAAGAAATACGAACTGAAGCTGCAACCGCCGAGCCAGCCGGGCGAGGTCGTTTATCAAGTCCGCTCGCTGGGGCAGTCGCACAGTGAATTGAAAATCAAAAGCGAAAATGTCTTCCGAACCGATTCGCTCTACAGCCGCTACTCGATTACAATGGAAATCAACAACTTCGCCGCGAAATAGCGGGAAGCGGTGGCCATTCATCGTTCCTCATTCATCATTCATCATTTCCCCCATGCGTCTCTCCGGCATCTTCACTCCCAATCTCGTGCCGCTCGATGAGCGGGGCGAAATCCACGAAGCCGAACTGCGCCGTTACACCGAATGGTTGATCGCCAAGGGGGTGCATGGCCTGTATCCCAACGGTTCGACGGGTGAATTCACGCGATTCACCGTCGAGGAACGCCGCCGCATTGTCGAAATCATGGCCGACCAAACCCAGGGTCGCGTGCCAATCTTGGCGGGCGCGGCCGAGGCCAATGTTCGCGAGACGATCAAAGCCTGCGAGTTTTATCATCGCCTGGGTGTGCGGGCAGTCGCGATTGTCTCCCCGTTCTATTACAAGCTGAGTCCGCCGTCGGTCTATGCCTACTTCGCCGAGATCGGTCGCCATACGCCGATTGATGTGACTCTGTACAACATTCCGATGTTCGCCTCGCCCATTGATGTCCCCACGGTGCGACGACTTGCGGAAGAGTTTCCAAAAATCGTGGCGATTAAAGATAGTTCCGGCGATATGTCGCACATGATCCGTATGATTCAAGCGGTGCGGCCGATCCGGCCCGACTTCAGTTTTCTCACCGGTTGGGATGCGATGCTGTTCCCCAGTCTGCTAATCGGTTGCGATGGAGGCACTCACGCGACCAGTGGCGTCGTCCCCGAAGTGACTCGCAAATTGTATGACTTGACCATTGCCGGAAAACTCGACGAGGCCCGGGCCATCCAGTACGAACTCATCACGCTCTTCGACGCGATGATCTTTCAGGCCGACTTTCCCGAGGGTGTGCGAGCCGCCTTGGCACTGCGCGGTTTCAAGCCGGGGCGTGGGCGGCAACCGCTCGCTGAAGAACAACAGATCAAGCTCGAACAACTAGCCCGCACCATGCAGTGCATTCTGGCTCAATCAGGCTATACGGACGAACCACTCGGCGGCTGCACGGTGACGGCGGAGATTTCGCCAGCCCAGATCGAGAGGATCGTCAAAGGGGTGTTGGCCGAACTGCGCGGAGCCGAGTGAAATACGTTCACAACCAACGGAAGGCACTAAAAATGGCCGCCAAAATTGACTGGTACTATCACCGTAACAATTGCCTGACGTGCAGCCGTTCGCTCGACTTCATCAACGAGCACGGTCTTGAAATTGTCGAGCAAATCGACGCCCGCAAAAACCGCATCGCGCCCGCCGTAGCGATCAAACTGGTCCGCTCGGCGGCCCAGGTCTGGATCGCGCGGGGTAAAAAGGTGGTCCATCTCGATTTGAAAAAGGACCAACCGACTGACGAAGAGTTGACCAAACTCATCATCGGTCCGTCGGGCAATCTTCGCGCCCCGACAATCCGTCGTGGCCAAAAACTCTACATCGGCTTTCATCCGCAAGAGTTCCCGAAGTTGCTTGGGTAGTTGTGGTGAGTGAACATCTCCTCCGTTTTGCATTTTGCGTTTTGACTTCTGTGTTTTCCCCTCACTCTTCCCCCACCTCTCCGTCCCCGAATTCCGCCGAAAGCTCCTCATCATAGTCATCCGCCGTGCGGGCGACCTCTTCCACCGCTCGTTGAAACTCCACGTAATCAAGCCCTAATGTCGGGCGAGAAAACGTCACGGTCACTTGCCCTTCGTGGATGGCAAAGCGAGCTTCGCCGGTCCGCCGATAATTCAACTCGAGCAGCCGCGCGAACAGGTCCAAACGCCGATCCTCGTTTTCCGGAACCGGCAACATGATCGACTCGACCGACATCGTCTGTTCCGCCGGATCGTGTTCGATGCGGACCATCGCGCTCCCGGCGATGAACTCCCAGCCATCGCCCACTTGAAACGACTCGGCCGTCTTGCCGAACTCCTGCGCCCACCGTTCGAGATACTCGGGAATCACGTTCGCTGCCTCCAATTGCTCAGGGTCGGGCACCATCAACAGATCGCCGCACTCGCAACGCACGACGCTTTTCGGCTCTAAGCCAGCGGCGTCAAAATGGCAATCACATTTTCCGCAATGTAAAATCACCGCAGAACCTCTTCATATCCGGCTGTCGGCACGTCGTTCCACTGCGTTCCCAAACGGCTCTTTCCCGCCAACCGCAATGGCTCGAGCGACCGCTTGTCTAGAACGACGAGCAGTTGTTTCCACAAGCCCGCCGCCGTGAAGACATACGCGGCGGGCGTTTCAGACAGCTTCCAATTTCGCCACTCGTCCAAACCGGGATACTCGCTCAGGGCGCGAACTAAACGGGGATCGTTCTTGGTGATGTTCGCGGCGGGGGGACAGAACCGACACTCCTCGCCCCGAAGAATATGGGGCGAAACATGCACATGACACAGGCCGCATGTTTTGAACCGATCCTTAATGACGGGCTGACCCGTGACGGGGCATCGCTCGGTCATCTCTTTAAGGACGGTCTTGCCGGTGGCCACGCAACGGACCAACTCACGTTTGAGAACGCGGCGATGGCTGACTTCGCAAACGGCGATCTCCTCAAACGCCGCGATCCGCCCGTCGTCGGTCGTGGCCACGTGAAACGTCGGGCGACCCGTGTAATGACAGACGAACGGCGGAGGTTGCAGAATTCCGGCCCACGTGGCGAACGGCACATCGGCCGTGCTGTCGTTGATCGAGAAGCGAAGTTTGCCGAGAGCGAACTGGCACCAAATCAACACCGCAGCGACCGATTCCAATTTTCCCTGTACCGAATAACGCTCCTCAATCGCGGCCAGACGGCGTTTTTTCTGCTCCTCGAGCGCAGCCAGTTGTTCATCGAGGGCCGCTCTTTCCTCTTTCGCCAAGACCTTGTCGGCCGATTCTCCTAAGTATTGCGTTTGCGTTTCGGCCTTGGTCTTCGCAAAATAATCTTCAAGCTGACGAACTTCGGCCAGCTTCTTGGGCAAGAGCGACTCGGCCAAATTCGTTTCGGCCAGTTTGCGGCGATCTTCCGCCACGCTGGTCGCTTGACGCATCAGCCGTTCCAGCTCGAAGCGGCCGACCTTGGGAGTCGGCGCGATCGGTGCCAGTTGTTCGAGTTGCAACTCGGCCGCGACTTCCGGGGCCACGATCTGTTCATCGGACGTCGCAAAGACTTCGAGCAATTCGTCGTGCGGTTCCAAACCCTCCAGCCGCAACCGAAACGTTACCCGCATCACCGCTCGCGATTCGAGCGCACATCCGGCCAAATGCACGCGGCCGCCATCGACGGTGTAAGCGGGCAGCAGTCGCTCCGCCAACTCGCGGGTCGTGATCGCCGGTTGTTGCGGGGCAGCGTGTGTCACGTTCCCCAGTATGCGGACTTGGTCGATCAACCAGCCCAGCAAGCGTCCGCCAGGCGTGATCAACTCAACCGGCGCGGCGGCCGTCGATTGTTCATAACGCTCGCGGTCGAAAGTAAAGCGAACTTCGCCCGCCCCCTCGAACGTGTTTCGCTCCGCCTCCGGCACGGACAAGACCAGCACTCCCGACTCGGCCGGAGTGACATTCAACCCCAGCCGTCGCACGGCCCAATCGGCAAAATGTTCCGTAGGATCGGTCGGGTTCATGGTAGAGATCGAAGAGAAAGGTCAAAGCAACAAATTGGTCCAGCGAGGGAATCACAAAGTGCGGACGATAGGAGTCCCCGTTTTAGAAAAACCGTCGATGCCAAGGCTCGACACCTGCTTGCGGGCAAGTGAAACCTCCGATGGAGTACTGAATTCGTCATAATTATAGCCTACTGACGTCAAGAAACCTAGCGAACACTTCCGCTCGGTTATGGCAAAGCATTCAGTCTTAACGTGCATTTTTTTCTTTGACTCCCTTGCAGCCGCGCTCTGCCAAATGTTCTGCCCGCCCTGCCGTGAATTCAAACACCCCTATTCCGCCCCGCCCGTCGTTCTTCCAGTGGCCACGTCGAACTCAAACAAGGCCGGGATCAACATCGCCGCCGTGGCAAAGCCATACGTCAATGCGGTGACTAAGAACACCCCCAGCGTTTGATTCAACAGAAAACTCGTGATCGCCCAAAATGTCGCCAGGGGACAGATCAGCGAGGCCATAAAAATCGCCGGCGACGGATTGCGAATTCCAAGGGCGAAGAACAACCCCAGCCCGCCGCCAAGCATGAACGCCAAAAATGGCGCAAGCTGCAACTGAAACGACCCGCTGAACGCGACCATGATCCGCATACAGGTCGCAATGCCCATGAACAGAAAAAAGACGGTTCCCAAACTCACGCCAATCGCCGTTCGCGAATTGTGATAGGCCATTCCGACATGCAGCCCCAGCACGGCCGCAAACACAAACATAATCGCCAGCCCGCCGAGCAAATAAATCGCGTTCTCCCAATCGAGTGCCCGATTCATCGCCAGAAACACGCACAGCGAGGCGGGCAACAGGACCATTTCTTTGGCCACATAAAACGCCCCGGCCAACTTGCCGAGAATAAATTCCTTCGGCGTGATATCGGTCACGAGCAACAGATCGAGCGTTTTTCCGTCGCGTTCGCCCGTCAAGGTCGTGACGGAAACCGCGTTGACCAACACAATACTCAGCACGAACAGCGGTGTGAGCAGCATCGCGAGAGAACTGGCCTGATCGCGCAGTTCGCCGTGAATGATGCGAAAAGCGGCAAACGTCGCCAAAATATAAATCGCCCAATAGGCCAATCGCACGAGCAAAATTTTCCGACCCAGTGCCCAGGTACAAACCTCGCGCCACAAAACAGGATTCGACCAGACGGTCCGCACTTTTCCTGGCGAACGATGAACAGCGACCGTTTGACCCGTCGCGTTTTGCTTCACGGTGTTCTCTGTCGTGGTGTTCTCTGTCGCGGTGTTCTCTGTCGCAACGCCCGGAATCACGGGCAGCGATTCATGCTCGGCGATTTCCTCCTGTCGCGGTCGGACATCTTGCGCCGGATTCCAAACCCGAATGCGAAAGATCGCAATCATATTCAACACTAGCGCGATCGCCCCCGAAAGCACGAGAAACAACCACAGCGATGCCATACTCGAATTGCCCGCCGGGTCGAGTTGCCAAGTTCCTTTGGCAGCCGCCATGACCGCTCGCAGGGGACTGATCCCCGCACCGCACGTTTCGGCCGATAGTCCGCCGAGGGTCCGTCCGAACACCCCCTGCTGCACGAACTCCCCAAGACCTAACCAGGCTGCGAGGACGAACGCCGTCAGTGCCAAAGTCTGAAATGTTTTCTCCCGCCACAGCGCGAGCATTGAGCCGATACTTCCGGCCGCGAAAATCGCACCGAGCGAAATGAGCGAGATGCGGGCGA
>JAYUFG010000170.1:0-6094 GCA_043738845.1 Planctomycetaceae bacterium | reverse complement strand
TAGCACGTCCATGTGCATACTCCTGAATGGGGGTAAACGCAAATGCAGCACCCTACGCAATTTTGGCAGTCTGGGGCAAAGTCACTTACCGGATAGACTCTTAGTGCCTTGCCCAGCTCGTGCGCTGCCTGTTCGAGCGTACTGTAATGGGCACGTGGTCGAACGTCCCTTGCTCATGTTGTTCCGTGACCATGATCTCCGACAGCCGGTTCAAAAGTCGCGTCTTTTCCTCTTTCCGTGCAAACGGTGCGGCACCCAGGCCTATGTCCTACCGATGAAAATGGTTTCCTGGCCCAATCCAGGCGACGCAGCTTAACACACCTTAATACCAATTCTCTTCTCGATAGTTTTTTAATTAATAAACAACACACACCACCGTAAAAGCTGACGTGGTCACCCTATAGCCGTTGCGAGGTTTGACCTCTTGATTTCTTGAATACATCGACTATACTCGCATACCGGGCAGAGCGTCCGGCTGGGGAGGCGGCAATTGTGAACGATGCGAGCATACGATCGTACATTGTCGTTGAGCCACCTAGAACGTATCTCCATTGACATTCACGGTTTGGGTGGTTGTACGCCAGAATAATCCCAATGGCTGGTGGTCAGTAGGAAATGTCCATCGCTGGTCGCCCCAATTTTTGGATGGGTCGGTGGGGGCAGGGGTTTCGGATAAGCATTGGGGTTTCTTTTTTCATTCAGACGGAGTCTCGACGTGGGAGTTAAGAAGACAGGTAAGGGGCGGCGGAAATTGGGTCAGAAGAAACGCCGGATGCGCGCCAAAATTCGCCACCGCAAGTAATCGCCCGCAACCGGATTTTGGCACCCAGCGCACCCACAAATGGCGTGGGGAGTGCTGTTTCTGTGCGCGCCGACCACTTTGAACCAAGTTCAACGTCAGTCAGACCCGGGGGCTGCGGATGCGACCGCTCCATTTCAAACATGCCCAACGCCCCTTCACCGCAGTTCGCGATGATTGCGGCGTGCCCCACGTACAGGCTCTCGAATGGCTTGATGCGTTGTATGCCCTCGGCTTCATGCACGCGATTGACCGGCCCACGCAGTTGCTCTTTTCGCGCGCGATGGCGGGCGGGCGTTCGGCGGAACTGATCGCCGAAAAATGGGAGTTGTGGGAGACCGACCGTTTTTTTCGCCGGGCCGGCTTGCATCTCAACCTCGAACGCGAAGTCGCTGCGCTCGATCCTAAAACTCGTGAACAAGTTGCCGCGTATTGCGCTGGAGTCAATGATGGTTTGGCGGAGTCGGGCCGCACGTTACCAATGTGGGCGACCGGTTTTCGACCGCAACCGTGGGACGATGCAGCCGTGCTGCTGATCGGAAATTTGCTCAGCTTTGGCGGTCTCGCCGTTGGTCAACAACAGAACGAGCGGATTCTCCTCGATCTAATTCACGCGGGCGTCGATTGTGAAAAGCTGCGCGAGTTATTTACGCCCCGACTGGACCGGGCCGATTTCGATTTGCTCCGCCGGGTGAAAATCTCCAGTCAACTTTCCGACGAGGCACTGGAACTCATTACCGACTTGCCACGCCTGGCGGGAAGCAATGCCTGGGCCGTTTCGCCCGGCCGCAGTGCGACCGGTGGCGCGCTCTTGGCATCCGACCCACATTTGGAAGTGAATCGTCTCCCGCCGATTTGGTATGAAGCGTCGCTTCGCTGGGGTGCTGACGGAAAGAACTACGTGCTGGGCGCGACGTTACCCGGCTGTCCACTGTTCGCGGTCGCGCGAACGGAAAAATTGGCGTGGGGTGTAACGTATCTGAAAGCCGACACGAGCGATTTCTTCATTGAGGATTGTCGGAAGGGCGGCGTGAACGGTTGGCAATATCGTCGCGGCGAAGCGTGGCACGATTTTTCACTACGTGAAGAACCGGTCCGGCATAAAAAAGGCGACGCCGAAACACTTCGCATTTTGAGCAATCCGCAAGGTACGCTCGAATGTTGGCCCGACTCGCCCGGCCTCTATCTTTCGACGGCTTGGGTGGGAAATCGTCCCGGCTCCGGTCGTTCGATTGGTGTTTGGCTCGATGTGCTTGCGAGCGCGAACGTAGTCGAGGCGATGGACGTGGCACGAACGTGCCCTCAACCAACGCTGAATTGGATTTTCGCTGATCGGGAAGGTCACATCGGCCAACAGGCGGCCGGTTGGGTGCCACTGCGAAATCCGGAACATAGCGGACTGTTGCCGATTCCCGCCTGGGATGAAAAGAATCATTGGCGGGGTGTGATTGATCCAAATTTACTGCCCCGTATTTACGATCCGCCCGAAGGTTTTATCGCCTCGGCGAATGAGAATATCAATCCGCCCGGTGGGCCGGAGATTTGCACACTGCCGCTCCCTAACTGGCGAAAACGACGGATTGTCGAACGACTGCGCGAATTGCCGCAGGCGACGGTTGCCGACATGCAGGCGTTGCAGTATGACGTGGTGAGTACGCAAGCCCGTTCTCTCCTGGCGATTTTTCTCCCCCACTTGCCCGACGGGGACATTAAGCAACGGCTTTCGCACTGGGATTTTCGTTATTCGCCTGAGAGTCGCGAGGCGACGTTGTTTCAGCATTTGTATCGCAACGTGATGTTGGAGATTTTCGGCAGGTCGAGTGAGGTCGAGGTTTCCCCTGAGTCATCGAAATCACACGAACTTACAAAGACATCGCGCGGCGGGATCGGCTGGCGGAGAATGCTCTATCTTTGTTCTCGGATCGGATATTCGACGATGGTCCTCACCGCGATTGACGACCTGATGCAGCGGGAAACGTCGCTGTGGTGGCAGGGTCGCGACAAGGGAGCGTTAATCCGTCGTGCGGCCGAACGGCTCGAACAAGAGTCGGAACTCCCCTGGGGAAAATTCAATTCGTTCCGCTTCACCAATCGTTTTTTCGCCGCCCGCCGTGTGGGTCGTGCGCTCGGCTTTCATACCGGAAATCTGCCCATGCCGGGCTGTCACGCCACGCCGTTTCAGGGGCACTTGCTTACAACCGCAAAGAGAGAAACGACCTTCGCACCGAGCTATCACTTCGTGGTCGATCTGGGAACGGACGAAGCTTGGACAAATCTTCCCGGCGGCCCGAGCGAAAGTCGTTTTTCGCCGTATTACAAGAATGACATCCCGCGCTGGCGCAAGGGACAGTACAAGCGACTCTCGCCGGAATAGCGACCAACGTGGAAATGGCAATGGAGATGGCTACACGCTGGGAATCAGAAACGGGTTTGCTACTTTCTCGCTGTCTACTCGCAACCGCGATACCATTGAGTCGCCTATGAACCTGCCCCGTTTTCAATACAGCCTGCGGACGTTGTTGCTCGTCGTCACGGCGATTTGCCTCTGTCTGGGTTGGCAGGTTCATCGCGTGCGGCAAAGGAACGAGGTTCTCCACTGGATAGAGCAACACGGGTATCGGACGAAAGTCTCTGAAGTGAATGGTTCGATCGAACTTGCCCTCGACAAAAGTGATTGGACAGTCGTCATTCGTGATTCCGACCTCGCGTGGTATTGGCGAATGTTCGGCGACCATTTTGTGGAACAGGCGTGGTACCCAGATGACGCCACACCCGAGGAAGTGGATCGTGTCAAAGCGACGTTTCCTGAAGCCGAGGTGGCACTATATCCGGCGGGCTTTCCATTTTTTCCGTAAAAGAGACACTCACCGTCCCGTTGGGGGAGAAAGCTGTTTTTGGATGCGAGGCGTTGTTGCAAAACAGCACCGGAGGCTTACGCCTTCCGGCTCGCCTTTGTCATGCCGACATTGTCCAGACTTCGTCACACAAATTTGGTTGCACCAGGTCGGGCGACCGGCGGGGTTTTGATATCGCCCCAGGCATATTCGGCGGGCGAGAGGTCTTCTTTAGAATTCAACGCCTGTTCCCAGGTTAATGTTTGACCGGTGTACGTGGCCATGCGGCCCATGATGGCCAGCATCGTACTACGTGACATGTACAGGCCGTTGTTGATCGGCTCGCCCGACCGGATCGAGGCGAACAGTTCGTTGTGTTCGACTTGGTACATGTCCCCTTTTTTCCCTTTGTACTTCCAGACGATATTTCCTTTGGCGTCTTGGATTTCGTGCCGGAGAATTTGCGCTCGCCCCTTTGTGCCAAGGAAATAATCTTCCGTACCGTTGGAGCAGTTATCCTGTTGCCGCGTGTAGGCGAAGACCTTCACACCGTTCGCGTATTCATAGACGACGGCATGATGATCGAAGATATGGCCGTAATTTGTGTCCGTGCGGGATTGCCGCCCACCCAGGCCGAACGCCGACTTGGGCGGTTCGTCGCCCATCGCCCAAGAGGCTTTGTCGAGACTATGAATGTGCTGCTCAACGTTGTGATCGCCCGACAGCCAAGTGAAATAGAGCCAGTTTCGCATTTGATATTCCATCTCGGACCATTCGGGCTTGCGGCCCCGGTGCCACAGCCCACCGGCGAGATAGTTTTCTTGAATGGCGATAATCTCGCCGATGTCGCCGTCCTGAACCCGCTTCATTGTTTCGCGAACGCCATGATCGTACCGCCAGCATAAACCCGACACGAGGGCGAGTTTTTTCTCCTTGGCCTTTTGCGAGATTTCCATGACGCGGCGGACGCCCGGCGCATCAACGGCGACCGGCTTTTCGCAAAAGATGTGTTTTCCTTTTTCGACGGCGTATTCAAGGTGCATCGGCCGAAAGTGGGGCGGCGTGCAAAGCAGTACGACATCAACGCCGCTATCAATCACTTGCTTGTAGGCATCGAAACCGACGAACGAAGTCTCCTTCGTCACCGCAACCTTGTCGGCGATCTCCGGGTTCTTCTGCAAAATGTTCAGGCTCGATTGCAGACTGTCGGCAAAGGCGTCGCCCAGTGCGATGAGCTTGACGTTTTTATCGGCGTTCAAAGCCTGCGTCGCGGCACCCGTTCCACGCCCGCCGCAGCCGATCAACCCGACTTTGAGAACTTCATCGCCACTTCCGGAGCCACTTCCGGCATGTGCCGAGCGAGCGATGCTCAACCCGCCGAGCAATGCGGCACCTGCCGCGACGGAAGATGTTCCAAGAAACTCGCGACGACTGCTATGGGCGGGCGACATGGGCAAGACTCCAAGAAAATAGGTGAAGGATGTGATTGGGAGGGCAGCGAAAAACATTTTTGCTGGGCGATGGGGTCGCACCGAATCTGACAACACGTGAGCTTCGCCGCTGACGATTATAACCCGGCCGAAAAGAAAATGCACGTACCACATCGGCACGAAAAACGCCGCAATCGCGGCATGAACTCCAACTTCCACCGTCCGCCGCACGAGAAGCCTGCTATCCGCGCCACTTTAATTCGTGTTTTTCGGCGTGAGCGGTGTGTTTTTTATCCAGCGCGACAAGTTCCACGGTTCCCCGGTCGTTCTCCAGGTTGAACTTCACCCAACCGTTCGGGTCACTCGGATTAAACAGATAGGCGACGGGCGGCAGGTTCACGCAATGCAATCCCTCGATCTCCGTTACGAGCCAGTGATGCGTGTGGCCAAAGAACAAAACCTTGACGTGCTTGCGCGGCAGTATTACGTCGAGCAAGGCTTGCGTGTCGGTGAGTCCCCGAGTGGTAATCAGCGTCCCTTGCGGGTGATGATGCGTGGCAATGATCGCTGGCTTGTTCGCATTTTGATCGAGGGCACCTGCCAGCCACTTAAGTTGCTTCTCTCCGAGCAGGCCGGGCGTTTCGTTGGTCTTGTCGAGTGAGTCGAGCAGGAACCAGTTCGCTTTTTCTCCGGCGACGAATGCGACATGTTTATTCTCAACCCGCTTTTCTTCGCCCGGTCCGTTCTTCAACACGTCCCAAAAGCGTTCGCGTTGATCATGATTTCCGAGTGTAAGGTGCAGCGGAATTTCGGCGGTGGTGAACGGTTTAATCAGGCCGCTGAAAACTTCGTAGTCCCCTGTTTGACCATCCTTGAGGGCACAATCGCCGTTGACGAGTACGGCTGCTGGTCGCTTGTCGAGAGCCAAGACTTCCCCGCGAACTTTTTCCAGGTTGTCCGCCATGAGGGTTTCTCGATACTTCTCGGTGCGTTTTTCCCAGATGTGAGTGTCGGAGAGCAAAGCCCAAAAA
>JAYUFG010000169.1:0-6103 GCA_043738845.1 Planctomycetaceae bacterium | reverse complement strand
TGTATGTAAATTTTACCAAGCAATGTCGATTCCACAGGCTTAACCTCCGTGCTAGCGAATCAAAAAACCCAGGTTTCCACAACCAACCTGGACTTTCTGATTTCCACTGCAATAATTGAGCCACTCACCGACATGCAATCGCCCTGGGGGTGGTGGTGAGGACGGGAACGTATTTGTTAGAATAACCCGTGCTAAAGCATGGGCTTAATACCCGCTTTGCGGGAAACTCCGCTGAAGCGGCGTCGGCTTGTACAATCGCGAAACCCGGCTGTGTGGATTGACGATGGGCAATGGTGGGTTTGCAACCGATTCCAACGGAAAGTCGCGGAACCAGTATACGATCATTATGCTGTCAGGCCGCAGGCCTGACCTACGGCGTTTGCGTTCATGGTTATTTCTTGCGGCCCAGGCCGAATTGGTCGCCGACGGTGGTGACGTGACCTTGTTGGTCGAAGTCGATCTCGACGAGCTTTTCGCTTTGCACGTCGGCACCGTGTTCGTCTTTAAGTGTGGTGATGATCTTGCGAGAGGCGACGTCGATGACTTCGCCCGTCGAGGGATAGGCGAATTTTCCATCAATGGAAAACGTGACCCAGCCCGGCTCGTCGCGGAGGTCGAGGCTTTGCAATTGTTTGGGAGGACTGACGGTGTTGTCAAACAAGTGCAGGCGTTTATTGTGGGCGTCGGTCAGCCAGATTTCTTTTTCATCCGGCGTCAGGCCAATGCCGTGGCAGGGACAACCGTGCTTGGCGACTTTGCCCGCCTCGACACGTTGTACCTCGACCCGGTGTAGAATCGCACCGGTCTTCAAATCGGCGATCTCAAAACCGAGCAGTTCATCGACGTTCATATAACCGAGCGTGTGGTTCCCGTTGACGGTGAAAGGGCGGACCTTGTTGCCGAAGGGACCGGCTTTGCGAACGACTTCGTTGGTCGCGGTGTTGACGATTTGCACAATGCGGCTGCCCCGGTCGGCCAAGTAAGCCTCTTGACCATCGAGCGAAACGACCGTGTTGTGGGCATTTTTTTCCGAAGGGATGCGAGTGATCGAATCGCCGGAAGTGGCGTCGATCACGTGCCAGAAATTTTTCTCGAAGCTCGGGGCAAAAATCTTTTTGCCGTCGGGCGTGATTGCGAGCCGGTCGCAACCCTGATCGTAATGTTTTTCCCACAGCGGTTTTTCGGTCCGCAAATCGAGGCACTCAATCGAGTCGAGCGTGCTGACGAACAACCGGCCGGTGGCGGCGTTCGCACAAATCCCTTTGACGTTCAGCGGCTTGTCATCTTTGCCCAGCCCGGCCGAGGGAATTCGTCGCAGGAATTTGTGTCCCTGGTCGATGTCGAAAACGAGAACGCCGTGCCCACCGAATTTCAAGTCGTTGCGAATGCCGGGCACAGCGACATAGAGCAGATGGGTCGTCGGTCCCTCAGCGGCGGGGACCGACGACGCACAGAGTAGTAACGACACGATCGCAAGGACTGTAAGCATGATTCGAATCATGATGACATCGATCCTAAATTTTTAGCAGCGACGCGCCGGTGGTGCGGGTGTTCTTCGTTGAAAAAACTTCCGCTTAACCCTTGGCCTTAGTATATCGTTCGGCGACGACGTCCCAATCGACGACGTTCCACCAAGCGTTGATGTAGTTCGCGCGGACATTTTGATACTTCAGATAATAGGCATGTTCCCACACGTCGATCCCGACCAGCGGCGTGTTGCCCGCCATGAGTGGGCTGTCTTGGTTGGGAGTGCTTTCGATGAGGAGCTTGCCCGCTTTGTCGAGGCTGAGCCAAGCCCAACCGCTGCCGAAGCGGCCGAGAGCCGCCTTGGCGAAATCTTCTTTGAACTTGTCAAAGCCGCCGAGTTCCGCTTTGATCGCGTCGCCCAACTTGCCAGCGGGTGCGCCCCCTTTGCCCTTGTTCATGCTCCGCCAGAAAAACGAATGGTTGGCATGTCCGCCACCATTATTGCGGACCATCATGCGGACGGCTTCCGGCACCTTGTCGAGTTTGGTGATCAACTCGTCGATGGGCAGATTGGCCAAGTCGGGTGCCGACTCGAGGGCCTTGTTCAGGTTCGTGACGTAAGCCGCGTGATGTTTGTCGTGGTGGATTTCCATCGTCCGCGCGTCGATGTGCGGTTCCAGATGATCGAACGGATAGGGAAGGTCGGGTAGGGTGTGGGCCATGATTCGTTTCTCCTGCTTATCGAAAGGTTGGAATTCGCAACAGCGACTCTCTGTCAGGATACCCGATCCGGAAGGGGTACAAAAGGGGGCGAGGGCTGTTAAATAGGCCGTTTAAGAGTGGCGGTGCTTCGCGAAAACCGTTGAAACCGTGGGGGTTTTAGGAGACATCGCCACGCCGTTGCGGTGGTATTCCGGATTGACAGGTCGTAGAAGGCCGCGGACGGGCAGCGACCAATTAGGCGGCCAAGGAAGCGAACATTGAGTGAAGTTGGCGAACGGTTGGCAAAATGAAGACCGACGAGAAGTCTTGTATCAACGTCACAAACATCTCTTGGCCCCGGCGGACGAACTGACGTATGATAGAAACGTCTCAGCATTTCGTCATCTAAACTGTTCTACTGTATGGGTTTTTTCCATTTCTTGGTTCATTCCGTGACTTCGGGGTGAAATCGAACCATTTATGCGACTGAGTTCTGTTATTATCGCGAACGTGCTGCTCGTACTGTTGGCGAATGTCGCCAGCGGCGCGAAACCACGGATTGATCCGCGAACGGACGAAGTCGAACGCCTCTTTCGCGAGTTGGGTGCCAATCAGCCGCAACAACGTGAATGGGCAATGGAGCGGCTCAATCAACTCGCCGAAGAGACTCGCGAGAGAATCGGGCTGGCCGATGCCACGGCGCGACAACTGCAAAGGGCCGATCTGTCGTTTGATCTGCGGTCGCAACTCAGTGACCTTGCTCGGCGTTTACCGCCGCCGAGTCAAACGCCCCGCGTGACGCTGACGCCGGAAGAAATCGACCGGCTGATTTCGCAGCTTGAAGGACGGACGAATTCCACGCGGACAAACGCCTATAAACGCTTAGAGGCAGCACTCGACAATCCGCTGATGGTCGGCCTAATCTGGCCGCAACTAAAAGAACGCTGGTCGCGCACCGATGCCGATCCGATTTTGTTCCGACCTTTGTGCGACATTGCCCGGCGAAAATGGGTCACGTCGAAACCGAAAGAAATCTCCTTGCCGCCAGTTGATGATGCCCAATTGCAGCAGTGGCTTGTGGAGATGGCCAGTGAACGGCCGGAAGGATACACGGGAACCTGGGCCAAGGCCGAGGTCGCCTGGCGCGAGTTGATCGATTTTTCCAGTCGCGACGAAGAACTTGATCGTTTGCGAACCGCCATCACGCAGCGGGAGCAAAATCCCGACGTGCGCGAAGTGGCACTGGCCCGCCTGCGTATGCTGGCGGAGTGGTTGCGGCCCGCGATGGTCGCGGAGATTTGGAACAACAGTCACGTCAGCACGACGCAGTATCTGATCATTGGCGAGCCGCAAATGGCACCCGGCGCGTTGCGGCCCACCTTTTTTGATCGGGCGGACGAAAAAACCGTCCATTGTGCCAGTGGAAATTCGCTGGCTTCCGGCGATTATGTTTTCGGTCGAGCGAATCCGCCGACTCATCCTGAATCGACGTCGGGCAATTATGGCGTGCTGTTCCACCTCCTCTCGCAGCCGACGCCCCGCGCGCGATTGGCCTACGAGTATGTTGCCAAGGAGTCAGAGGCCGAACGTTTGGCGGAGATCACGCGACGGACATGTGCTGGCTGGCTCGCGGAAAAACATGTCCTGACAGAGCGCGAGATCATGCTGCTGATGGAATTGGATGGGCACGAGGTTTCCAAATTCGCCGGTCCGTATTTTCAAATGGCCGAGGATAAAATCTGGCGGGGCGATGGCCTTTTGAGAGGAAATCAACTCGGCAATGGGATGATTCTGATGAATCGCGACATGCAACGCTATCGAGTATTGGATGTCGCTGAAACTTCCAGCCGCCACGGAATGATCTGCATGATTTTAGCCGTTCATGGCGACCATCACGCGATACCGGGCATTGTCGCCGCGATTGACAAACAAAGGTTCCGAGAAACCAATAAGGATAATATTTTCAATCTGCCGTGGATTGCAGCGGTGGGGCTTGCCGCTCACGATCCGTGGGACGGCGTCAATCCTTTCTTGGCCAGTCTGGTGGAAAGAAAAGATCGGCTGATTGACGAGTCAATCACTGACGAATCGGTAGACGTAGGAGCCGCAGCGGTGTGGTTGTTGTTACAACGACACAACCTGTCGCAAGAGCGTTTCGGACTTGTGCCCAGTCATAGTCTTCTGGCCCCTACGAATAACAATCCTTTCGCAGACAGCGACAATGTTTTTCGATTAACCCATTGCCCTGCGGCGAATTTCAAGTCACCCGCCAGTCGGGAGCAGGTTCTCCAATGGTGGAAAGAACGCGCGGCCGATCTCGCTCGACGTGCGAAGGAATAAATTCAGTAACTGCACAGCGGCATAGAGGCACTTAGTGAAATGAAATAAACCTCCGCGCCTCCGCGTGGTAACTTCGTGGATTTCAGAGATTCAAAAAGGTTTCACGCGGAGGCGCGGAGGACGCGGAGAAAACCTGCGAATTGAGTGAGGTCAGCATTTATTTTGATTTGGTCACAACGAACTACTTCAAACGGCTAAACAGTTACTAAATCCAGACGTCAGGTACTTGGTACGTGAACTACCGATGGAAATCTTTATTAACCCGATTTTGGCATTGATTGTTGGCCCGTTCTTGTGGGCGATTCGATCGTATATTGGCCTGTTCTGCCCGGTCGCGTCGCCCCGATTGTCGAGTCTGAAAAGCATCATTGTATTTTTGCAACTGTTGGCGTGGAGTGCCTTCGGGTGGATGTGGTTTTCCGCCCGTGAGTTTTCCGGTTGGATGCTCGTGTCCTATTTCGTCTGGCTGATCGGTTCGTTCATCTCCGGGCAAGTGGGTGAATACATCGAGCGAAACTTCGACGGTGAGTGAGGTGAGTGAGTCGTGTGGGTTACGCAAATGTGCGAACCAGTGTTGGGCGTCTTTTTCATTCCAGGTACGTAGGATTACGTACCCAATGTTCATTTGTTGATCCATACAGGCACGAGACCGATGAGCATTGCGAATCCCAGTGCCAATAAAACCACAATGATACTAAGAAGCGTCCAATGTCGGTAATCTAGGCCCGGTTGTAGCACTGCGTTCGTAGGGTCATCTGGATTGTAAAACACATCCACGGAATCACCCACTCGATGTGCGGCCTGGAACTGCCGAGCTTCCGACTCGGTTGCAGAATAGTATTCTCCCGTCGAAGTGAAACGCGATCCGTCAATCTGATGTCTGTCAACAAAAAACCGGCAATTCAAAAATACGCGCCAATCCGCTCGGTCATCCCCGCCCACGCTTTCCTTCAGTTGCGATTGAACAATAGTTCCCGGTGCTTTTGCCCAGGACACACTCCTCCAGCCGCGATAGATGGCCGGTCCGAACAAGAGTGCCATAAGAATGCCTGCGGTAATAATGCCACATCCAAGTTTTATGTGACGTGACATATACCAGCCCTTTCAAGTCGTGAGAAGTTCGCACCTAGGCGTACCAGAGTTTCGCATCACTTTTGTTCCCAGTTACGCTGGAATGCGTACCCTACAACTGCCACACACCGCCCCCGTCAGGTACTCGGCAAAATGTCTGCGCTGCGGCGCGCACGAAAACAGGTCGGCAAACTTGGTTACCGCTTCTTGAACGACGCACGGAAATTCCACGTGGGCGGGCATGGGAGCCTCCTGAAGTTCGGCGGACAGCGGCGCGAAAATCGCAGCGGGATTACCCCGCGTCCTGCGCCATTGTTTATTTCACCCCGTTCCGGCGACTTTTTCCAGACCTTTCACCGTGCCGCAACCCCTTGCGTTATCCATCATGCTAGTGCCGCAACCTTGAATTGTTAAGTCACCACGGCCATCGTCGCCGCAGTTTTACGGTAGCTTGCCCAAGTTTCGCGCCAGGTGCGCGGTCGGGGTTGATGTTGGGCGTGGACGGGGCGGCCGGTGTAGGTCC
>JAYUFG010000168.1:0-2327 GCA_043738845.1 Planctomycetaceae bacterium | reverse complement strand
ACGATCTTGTGCGACAATTTTCCGATTGGCGTGGAGCATCTGCCGGAACGGTGGGAAGCGCGGAAAGCTCCGATGTTGAAAGCCGTGCCCGTCCAACGCTTTTCACTGCGCGAGATTGAATTGCAGGCGATCCAAGAGGCGATCGAGCAGTGTGGTGGTAACAAGGTCAAAGCGGCCGAGCAGTTGGGCATCAGCCTAAAAACGCTGTACAACCGGCTCAATCAAACCGTCAGCGATATGGAACGCAACGCTGGCTGATCGCTGCCGAACTGTCGGTAGGTCAGTGCCAGTGGCCTGATCGAAATCGCTGAGTCGATCGCGCGGACTCTACGGCCTCGTTTCAATTCGACCGAATGTAACGGGCAGTTCAATCACCGCGCGCAATCGCCGGAGATATTCATCGCGAGAAATTTCAATCGCGCCCAGTGATTCGGTGTGTGGCGTCAGTTGTTGAATGTCCCACAACTCATAGCCTTGCTTTCGCAAATGATCACGTAAAGCGACAAGTGCGACCTTCGAGGCGTCAGTCACGCGATGGAACATCGACTCGGCGGCAAACAGCCCACCCAACGCGACTCCATACGTCCCGCCCGCCAACTGGCCATCGTGCCAGACTTCCACACTATGTGCGAAACCTTCGTCATGTAGTTTTTGATAGGCTTGGACCATCTCGGGAATGAGCCAGGTGTGCCCCTTGCGACCCTTCGCCGTCCCGCAACCATGTATCACGCCCGCAAAATCGCGGTCGCTCGAAACGGTAAACTTTTTTCCGCGACACTTTGCGGCCAAGCGGCGCGTGACCACGAGGCCGTCCAACTCGAAGATCGCTCGGGGGTCGGGCGACCACCACAACATCTGTCGAGCGTACTCGGCCATCGGCCAGGGAAAAATTCCATTGCGATACGCATCGACAAGCCACTCCGTGGTCAACACGCCACCCGCGCCGACAATCCCGTTCGCATCGGCCGATTCGACCGGTGGAAAAAATCGAGATGGATTGCGTTTGGGCATCGGTATTCGCGCTGTTTCGTGTGAACTCGTTTCGCCCATGATTGTACGCTGGAGCGGGCGAATTGAGCGACTCATCCGACGGACTCGACGCCAAAATTTCGCAAAGGTCGCCATAGCCCATCGCCCTGCGGTCCGAGCAAGGCGACCAGTTCGCCCGCATGATTTACCGCCGCCACTTCCGTTTGTTTCGGGTCTAAACGCTCCAGCGAAATCTCGACTAGCACCCCCTTTGCCAACGTCGCTCGTTCAACGTCGGTGATCTCGATGCGGGGCAAACCGCGAACAGCGGTTGTGGCGGGCAATAAATAATCCGACAGATTGTCGCGGGTGAGTCGATCAGTATCGACCGCCGTTGTGAGATCGAATTCACCAATCGCCGTTCGGACTAAAGCCGACATTACGGCGGCCGTACCGAGCGATTCGGCCAAGTCGCGACCGAGCGAACGGACGTAAGTACCAGAACTGCATTCAATCTCCAGTTGCAGTTCAGGATATTCATACCGCGACACGCTTAACCGATAAATTGTGATCGGTCGCGGTGCGAGCGTTACTTCCTCTCCTTTGCGAGCCAAGGCATACGCCCTTTGTCCAGCGACCTTGAGGGCCGAAAAGGCGGGCGGACGCTGCATGATGTTGCCTGTCAATTGCTGTGCAGCGGCGGTGATCTGCGGCAGCGTCGGTTGTGGCGGATTCGTCAGTTCCTCAACGACTCCTTCGATATCCTCGGTCGGGCTATGGCGACCAAGCATAAACGTCCCCCGATACGTTTTCTGCATTCGCTGCACGTACTCGATCAAACGGGTCGCCTGTCCCAAACAAATGACCAACACGCCAGAGGCGAGCGGATCAAGCGTTCCGGCATGGCCAGCCTTGGCCGGACGAACGAGCCGCTGAACCCGATTGACCACATCGCGGGAAGTCATTCCCGACTGCTTATGGACGTTCAAAACGTGAAAAAACGGATCAACGGGCATGGATATGTTCGGCTTTGGTTAGGAAAACGCCCGAAATAACTCACCCATCGGAAGGGTGTTGACGGTTGAGGAGATCAAATTGTTACGGATCGGGTCGCAGCGAATGTACCAAATTGTCACCCGAACGGCTCGAAAAGTCCTGCTTTCGGAAAATTTTTTGCGACTGCCATCGGTCGATGTAATCGAACGTAAACGCATATCCAAAAACAGTTTATGGCTAATCAGAAAATACAGTACGGTTCCGTACCCAGGGCAATCGCACGTTAAATGGCTTGTTTTCCGGGGTTTTTCGTTTCGGAAGATGAAAAAATCCACTGCTAGCAACACAGCTTGAGAAATTTA
>JAYUFG010000167.1:0-6198 GCA_043738845.1 Planctomycetaceae bacterium | reverse complement strand
TCGGTAAATGCGACCTGTCGCTCATGATCGACGATTTGTCGCCAAAAACTCAACTCAGGTCAATCGCAATGTTGCAATTTTTATGGTACGGGCCATAGCACCCTAATGTTAGTTTTCAGGCTCAGGGACAGGTGGTCTTGACCAACTCTCCCGAAACCCGGCGGATAGCCACAAAACCACAGGTACGCACAACCAACCAACAGTCACTCGAAGTTATTCATTATCACTGTCGACATGCGCCGGGAAAACTTACTTATTTTTGAAATTACTCTCTATTTTAGTGGTGAAATCCGATCGAAATAAAAGGGTTCAATCTGCCTCGGTTGTGCTAAAAAGTCGTCGCGGCGGTGATTGTAATGGTAAAATAGCTGGCCTTGTCACTGCCCGAAATGTTATCGCCGTTGACACTCTACGAGCGGCAGCATCGGCACATCTTAACCTCCAGCGTTACAGTTCCTCCGTTTGTACCACATCGCGAAACTGCTCCGCTTATTTCGTCCACGCCGCCTTGCGCGATGTTGCTCTTTATTCGGCACACGACGTGCCGAAGACGTATTCGACGTGTTGCGTCCCGGATTATCCCTTCGTTTTCAAAATCATGCTGCGGAACATTACTCCCAAAACCTGGCAACGTATTGGCGGCGTCCTGCTCCTCATTGTTATCGCCTGCAATATCCGCAGGGTCGATGTGCCGCAGCCCGCCGATGCCGAAGTTCGCCTTATGCAGGCCGATGACGATATCGAGGTCGAACTGTTCGCCTGCGAGCCGATGATCACCAACCCGGCCGCAATCGATGTCGATAGCCAAGGTCGCGTGTGGGTTGCGGACATTCACCTCTATCGTGGCAAAGCGGTCGGGCCACCAAAAGATCGTATCTTGGTTCTCGAAGACACCACCGGCAGCGGCCGCGCCGACAAATGCACCGTCTTCGCCGAGGGCTTACTCTGTCCCATGAGCATTTGCGTCGCGGGCGACAAGGTTCTCGTCGCCACGAGTCCCGACCTGTGGGTTTACGAAAACAAAAACGACAGGCTACAAGCCAACGGTCCTCCGAAAAAACTCCTCACCGGGTTCGGCGGCAAAAATCACGATCATGGTGCCCACAGTCTCGTACTCGGCCCCGATCATAAATGGTGGATGTCGCACGGCGATCAGGGTTACGACGTCGTCGGCACGGACGGCTCGCACATTGCGTCGCAATGGGGCGGCGTCATGCGTGGCGAGTTGGATGGAAGCCACCTCGAAAATGTCGCCCTGAATTTTCGCAACCCCTACGAAGTCTGCGTTAATTCTTTTGGCGAAGCTTTTTGCAGCGACAACGACGACGACGGCAATCAAAGCACGCGGCTTTGTTGGCTCCTCGAAGGAGGCAACTACGGCTGGTATGGTCGGCCTCCCTTTGGTCGCAAAGAACTTAGCAAGCACCTGCCCGCGAATACGCCGTTTCGCGAGCATTGGCACTTTCGCGGAAACATCCCCGGCAATGTCCCCGCCACGGTTTGCCCCGGCTTTGGCGGCCCGGCCGGAATTTGTTTTTACGAAGGGGACGCTTTCGGGAACAAGTTTAAAAACATGCCGTGGCATTGCGACGCAGCCGCAGCGGAAGTTCGCGTTTATCCCCACGAGAAGTCAGGCAGCGGTTTCAAAGGTCAACAAAAAACTATCCTGCGCTGCGGCGACGAACTCTTTCGCCCTGTCGATGTTTGTGCCGCACCCGACGGAAGTTTGTATGTCGCCGATTGGTACGATGGCGTTGTCGGTGGGCATGACTACAAAAACCCCGAGGAAGGCCGCATTTTTCGGATCAAACCGAAAGGGAAATCGCTCGTTCGTCGCGATAAACCCGGACCGTATGACAATATCGCCGACGCCATTGAAGGGCTGAAAAGTCCAAACCTCGGCACACAATACTTAGCCCGCGAACGACTCTTGCGTGACAAAGAAGCAGCCGTTCCCGCACTGAAACTTCTCCTCATACACGACGATCCTAACTTTCGCGCCCGGGCGTTGTGGGTGCTGGACCGCATGAGTGGCGACGCGAGAAAGCTAGTGCTGGATCAACTGCATAATTCCGACGCCACCTTTCGGGCGTTCGCCGTGCGAGTGCTGCGCCATCATGGGTCCGAATATGCCCCGCAGATTTTGGCAATGGCCGACGATGTTTCGCCCGAGGTCGTTCGCGAGATTCTGCTGGCCCTGCGTCACTTGAAAGGCTACGAAGCGGATGAAACGGTGGTCCGAATTGCGAGCCGATTTCAGGGGGAACCGGCAGCGGTTGATCGCTATCTACTGGAGGCGATCAACATCGCTTGCACCGACCGAAAGCAATACGTGTATGAAGCTCTTTCCGTCAACGGCTCGCCCACGCCAGCGCGGCTCATGCTGTTGCAACTTCTCAATCCGAAGGCGTCGCTGGAGATGGTAACGACTCAACTCTCGGGCGAAACCTTCAGTGCCACGGCAATCGAAAACCTGTTGACAATTGCCGACAACACCGACTCGCCGCAAATCGTCGAGACCTTGTTGCGATTGGCGACAACTGCGACCGCGACAGCCGAACATCGCCGTTTGGCATTGCAGAAAATGGGGGCCAAACTCAGCGGCAAATGGCAGCGGTTGCTCGATGATCCAACGTGCTTGGCGAAATTGCGAAATCTGTTTTTCGACCGCGAACTGCACACGGACATGCTCGCACTCGCAGCCGACAATCGACTGACAACATTCATTCCGGAAATCGAAACGGTCGCGTTAGCCAAGTCGGCAAACAGCGATTGTCGCGTGCAGGCAATCAACGCCCTCGCAACTGCCTCCCACGAAAATGCCCTCGGCGTGTTACGCCAATGTCAAACGGACGACGATTTGTCAGTTCGCGGCGCGGCAATGGTCAATCTTGTCGGCGTGTGCGATGCGGCCACGATCACTCAGGTGCTGACGGCTGAAAACCTACCCGCTGCAATCCGTGAACCGGCCCTCGACCGCTTGTTGCAAAGCACCCAGGGTGCGGAAATTCTCCTGACAGAAATGCAAGCGAACAAAATCCTCCCCAGCCTGCGTGCGAAATTACTCGTCCAAGGAACCGCTCATCCCGACACCCAAATCCGCATCCTGTTCGAGCGACTTCTACCAGCGGGACTGCAATCGCAACCGCTCGGTGCAACCGTTCATGCCGAAGACGTCTTGAATCTGACGGGCGACGTACATCGGGGCGAAGCGATCTTTCACCACAGTGCTTCCGCTCAATGCAAGAATTGTCACACCGCCAATGGTCAAGGTGGCAACGTTGGCCCCGACCTCAGTGTGATCGGTTCCAAATTCGACCGCGCCGCGATCCTTAGTTCGATCTTGGACCCCTCGGCGGCGATTGCGCCCGAGTACGTGAGTTACGCCTTGGAGACGACTCAGGGGCAAGTCTTCACCGGCCTGCTCGTCGAGAAGAACGAACGCGAAATTGTTTTGAAAACGGCCCGGAATGAAATCATTCACGTTGCGTCGGCCGATGTCGAGCAACTTGTTCCACAGAAAAAATCGCTAATGCCTGACCAAGTCTTGCGAAACATCACAGCCCAGGATGCGGCCGATCTCGTGGCGTTTCTTTCGAGTCAAAAGAAAACCGAAACGGTCGCCGGAAAACCGACAACACGAAAGTAACGGTCGTTTATCAATCCGTCGCCCGGGCGTCGAACATTTTGGCGTGATCGCCTTCCTACTCCATCAACTTTGGCACGTTCGTAAATTTCAACACCCTTTCGCACCACGCCGCCGCGTCGAGTAATTTACGCTCTTCATTCAATTCTGCCACAAGCTGTAATCCAACCGGCATTCCATCCGCCGCGAGTCCGCATGGAATCGAAATCGCCGGAAGGCCCGCATAACTCCACGGTGAATTAAATCGCGGACTGCCGGTCGTTTCTCTCGTGGGAGCAGTTGTTGGAGCGGAGGGCATGATTAGTACGCAATTGTGATTTGCGAAGACTTCCGACATGGCGGCCTGAAATTCCGCCCGGTGTCGCAAGGCTGCATTGTAATCGGCGACGGAAATCATCCGGCCTTGCTCGATCAATTCGCGAATCTTTGGCCCCAATTGCTCGCGATGTTGTTCGTATCGCTCCTGATGGGTTCGGGCAGCTTCGTAGGCCATGATCCGCAAATGGTGGCCATGCACGGTGGAAAATATATCTGGAAGTTCAAGGGGCAAAACTGTCGCTTTACATGCTTTTAAAGTCGCAATCGCCTGCGACGCTACCTGTTGCACATCGGTCGACGACTCCATTTCAAAACACCCACCTACCGCACCAATTCGTGGCGGTTGCAACTCGAGCGAAAACTCGCTCGCCACAACCGCCTGATAAATCATGGCGACATCCGAAACATTTCTAGCGAAGATTCCGACATGATCAAGGCTCGGTGACAACGGCACGATTCCTTCGGTTGAAGACCAGCCGAAAGTGGGTTTGAAGCCGACAACGCCACAAAACGCGGCCGGTCGCAACACCGACCCACCGGTTTGCGTCCCGATGGCCGCGCGACACATTCCTGCCGCCACTGCTGCCGCCGAGCCGCTGCTCGACCCGCCGGGCGTTCGATTTAAGTTCCACGGATTGCAAGTCGCTGGCGGATCCAAATAGGCGAACTCGGTCGTGACCGTCTTTCCGACAATGATTGCCCCCGCCGCTCGCAACTTTGCCACCAGGGGAGCATCTTTTGTGATGATAACGTCACTCGTAAAAAGGGAACCGGCTCGCATCGGAAACCCCGCCACATCAATGATGTCCTTGATTCCCAGCGTCACACCCGACAGCGGCATCGCCGGGCGATGCTTTTCACCGGCCGCATTGCCAAGCGTCATTCCGCCAAGCCTCATCCCTTCAAGGGCACCCGCCGCATCAACCGCGACCCAGGCGTGAATAGCATGATCGTATTTGGTAATTTGATCGAGGTACGTTTCCACCGAAAACGTCAGGTGATCAACCAGTTCGTCTTTGTGAGCCATAGATTTCCCCGCTTCTTTCTGCAACAAACATTCCGTCGTGTCGCGATTCTAACGATTTTGTGAGCTTTGGGCATCAGGGACTAGTAAATCGATCCAATCGCCAATTGCATTTTGACTCGTCGCCAATGAGAATACAAAGTACGGAACATGTCGAGAGGTCTATTCCCTAAGGGCTTCGAGGCGAAGTCGGATGGACCAATCACAAGCCATAAAATTTGAACTCGGCCAACTCGTGGTTACGCCGCGAGCCGATCAACTGCTGCGCGAAGCCGGACATGCTCCTGAAGAACTTCTGGCCCGACACCAAGCAGGCGACTGGGGTGATGTCAGCGACGAGGAACGAAGGCTGAACGATGAAAGTGTTTCGGCACCGTTTAATATCATTTCAACTTATCAACTTAAGAGCGGGTATAGCGTCACGATTTTCACGAAGGCCGATCGCTCGGCGACCATGTTGCACGTCAGCCCGCCCCGAACGCCGGGCTGAATTTTTCTACTTCGCAAAAGTATTGCAAAAATCGGTTAGCCGCGCCGCGCAAGTGAAGCGGAAATATTTTCGGTCTCGTCCTTTTTGAAAATCTTGACATGCCCCTCAACACTCAATTTCATCCCGAACAAGTTCACCCGACGGCGTTCATTGCCGCTGGGGCAATCGTCCTGGGCGACGTCACGCTGGCTGAGAATTCGAGCGTCTGGTTCAACGCCGTCGTGCGCGGTGATAGTGCCGCCATTCACGTCGGCCGCCGTACCAACATTCAAGACGGGGCCATTCTACACGCCGATCCTGGATTCCCCTGTACAATCGGCGACGACGTGACCGTTGGTCATGCGGCTATTGTGCATGGTGCCCACGTCGCTAACAACGTGCTGATCGGAATGCGATCCGTCATTTTGAACGGTGCCCAAATCGGCGAATATTCCATCATTGGTGCCGGTGCCGTCGTGACAGAAAGAACCGTGATTCCGCCCCACTCGGTCGTGATGGGCATTCCCGGCAAAGTCCGGCGAATGGCCAATTCCGACGACGAGGCCCAAATGGCTCACGCCTCAAGGCATTATGTCGCCGCCGCCGCACAATATCGAAGGCTTCATTGAGCCTACGGTTGTTTCGCGTTCGGTTATTCAACGTCGGGCGGAATAGACAAACTCTCACCGGGCGATTCAGAACGGCTTTTTTGACGCCGGTTCATCATGAAAAACTCGGAAT
>JAYUFG010000166.1:0-16579 GCA_043738845.1 Planctomycetaceae bacterium | reverse complement strand
CCACTCGCGAATATAGTAACTCGAAAGTCGTTTCCACTCGTGGATGAATTTGGTCAATTGGCCCGTTTTCGGAAACCACACCAAAGCGTGAACGTGATTCGGCATCACGACGAAGCCAACGCACTTCGCAGGCAAACCTTCCAATTGGCCATTGAGGACGCCGAGTAAAATTCGTTTCGGATGATCGAGATCGAGGAGCTTACGGCGGCGATAAACCGAAAACGTCAGGAAGTGAACGTAAAGTTTGTCGTCGAAGGTGCGTCGCGGGTCGGACATGATGCCCACAATTGTCGTCGCGCGTGCAATCGAAGTCAACTATGGAGCGGAACGAAACGAAAGCCTCTTAGCTACGCCCTCGGTTGGAAACCAATCGAGGCCACCCGCGTCTTGACACCGCTGGCTCTTTCAGGGATGGGCCACTCGCGGGTGATGGGCCGGTTGTAACACGGGAGCCAAAATCACGCTTAGTAAAGGCACAAGACCCGTTGGACCCCTGACGATTCCGACCGGTTGATTATCCCGCACCATCAACTCTCCGGCCATCCGGCATTCCTGCCGCACCGAAACCGCCATGAAGAAACCCATCGCATTTTTGACGTTACTGGTGTTTTCTCTGGCGTGTTTCGGGATGGCCGGGTTGAGTTTCGGCCAACAGCCCACAGCGAAGCCCACCTTGGCGACGACCGCGACTTCAAAAACCGCTACGGCGGCAACCACCCCTGCGACACCATCCACCTCACCGGTTGCAAGTTCCGACAGGACGGCTTTAATTCGCTCGGTCAACAAGCTGGCAGAAAAACTTGTAACACTCGACGACGCAGCTCGTGCGAAGTTTGAAAAGGAACACCCCGACGTTCTGCCCGATGCAAAACTAACCTTGCCGACCGCGAAGGCCGTGGCCTTCGACTGGTGCAATTTGAATAAGGTTTCCGACGCCCATCGACAACGGACGGGCGACTGCTGGGCCAATGCGTCGATCGAGGCCCTCGAATGCAGCAATCTCATTCGCAATGACAGCAAGGAATCACTCTCACCGCAACCGCTCCTCGATCATTTGAAACTTCACGACAAAGAAATCTCCGGGACGCTATCGAGCGCGATGGACTTCTTCTTGAAGACCGGTACAGCGCAACTTGCCAACTATCCTTATACCGGAAAACCGGCGGAGCCAACCGAGGTTTCGCTTCCTTTTCGGGCGGTCGCCTGGGGGTTTGTCCAATCCAAGGACGAACTGGCCGCCGTTGCCGATTTGAAAGCGGCCCTGTTAAAGTTTGGTCCCTTGGCAATCAACTTGCGTTCCACTCCCAAATTACGCGGTTACAAAGGGGGCTTGTTCGAGGAACGTGAACTGCCGGAAGATTTGCCGAACGCCGATCCCAAAGACAAGTCCAATGGACATTCGGTCTTGTTGGTCGGCTGGGACGACTCGCGCGGCACGCAGGGGGCCTTCAAGATCAAAAACTCTTGGGGAGCGAAATGGGGTGAGCAAGGCTTTATGTGGATTGCCTACGGGTCGAATAAGATCGGGTCACGTGCGGCCTGGGTCCGGGCACAAAGTCGATTCTACGAAGTGCCGACGGAGTTCACCCAGCTTGTTCCGAAGGCCAATATCCTGCCGGAAATCACTCTCGCGCCGAAAGTTAAGCAGCCTGCGGAAAGAACGACAAGCCAAGTCTTTGTCGGGGCGACGAAGTAAGGCGATTGTCACCCGGTGGTGTGGCTCGTACTGCAAAACTTTTCAACACTCTATAACTCTTGCCATTTCCCCAACTTTGGCCTCATGCCCGGACTGCTTCGTGGGAAAAATGGCTCAATTTCCAGCTTGATATTTCCTTGGGGAGTCGTCAGAATAACCTCAAGCGGTGATGGGCCACGGTCGATGCGTGGCGTTCGGGAACTGGGGACTTTTCCCTTCTTCGCGTTTCCTTCAGCGAGGCGATTTCTCATGCGCAAGCAGACTTCATGCGGTTTTACCCTTGTTGAATTGCTGGTGGTGATCTCGATCATTGGGATCTTGATGGCCCTCTTGATGCCTGCGGTTCAGGCGATCCGCTCGAACGCCCGTTCGGCCAATTGCAAAACAAATCTCAATCAAATTGGTGTGGCGGTCAAAGCGGCCTTGGCTCAAATGGACACTCGCCGGTTCGACCCCAAGAAATGGGACGAGATCGTGCTGCCCCATTTGAGCAGTCAAGAATCCGTCATCCATTGCCCGGAACTCATCGGTACGGTCGCTGGCGGATATGGTTGCAACAATTTGGCGAATCAGTTCAACACGGGCGACAGCCGCAAAATTTACATTCTCGATTTCAATAATAAAATTGCGACTGTGGTGGGACCGTCATTGAAGGATGCGGAACGGGCCAAGAATTGGGAAGGGGGTGGGGCACCGCGCCACAATGGTTTGTGCAATGTGCTGTTTTTCGATGGTCACGTCGATACTCGCGATCTGGATTCGATCGACCCGGTGGTGACCGATCTGCATGACTATTGGTGGATGCCGACGATCAAGCGTTTTTTGGCGGACGTTTCGACAACCGACTTTCCCGGATTGTTGGCCGAGTATCGTTTGGGTGCGATGAACTTTGATGGCTCGCCCACCGCAACGAATATCACGCCCGACCTCAATTTGCCATTTGGTGCCGGATACGACAATAAATATGGCGACATGGAAAAAAACCCGTTGTTCCCATATCGTCGGGCGGGCGACAATTATTTCGAGGATCCGCACACCTCAATGTTCAAGGGACAAATCCGATTTCCGCAAACCGACAGTTATCGACTTCGCATCGGCAGCGACGACCAGTGCTGGGTGACGATTGACGGCAAGCAAGTCTACGCCAAAGGATACACCGGTGGAATTGGCAACGGCGGACAGTTGTCCGATCCCTTCACGATGGAAGGGAACAAATGGTACGACATCGAGGTTCGTCACAACAACAATCCTCGCACTGGCACCTATTTGTACGTCAAATGGACCTCGTCCAGTATTCCCGAAGTGATGATCCCAGCTTCGGCATTTCGGCTGAAGCCGCCGTATTGACGAAGGGTTAGTCGTCTTCGTTCCTAAGGGATGTGCCCCAATTTCCGTTCGATGCGCCGTGTAAACGGTTGAGATCCAATTATCAAACGAAATTTTATGCCTCGACTTTTTGGATCGTGCGTGGGAATCACGATGATGGTCCTCAGCACTGGCGGCTGTGGTTCCAAACCGCGCGAGCGTAGCCTGCTCGATGTGCAGCGGGATCGGGATTATGTCCCCTATGTCTTTCTAACGGAAAAAACCAAACACGAGATCCTCGCGCCGTTGACGAGCGGTCGGGCCATCGTCGATCCGGCGACCGGCGAGTTTGCGTGGATCGCCTATACCTGCACCAATCCCAGTTGTCCCGGCAAGGGGCAGGGACAAAATGGCCGGCCGTTTTTGTTCATCTGGACCGACCCTTCGCCCAACGTCGAGCCGGGCGGAATAGTGAGCTACGGAAATGACTGTGGCCCGAACGAGAAGATGGACGACTACATCAAGCGAGTTCATGCCGACCCCGAGCCGACCTGTCCGGAGTGTGCGAAGGTCAGAAATCGCAGCCAGGAATCAGAGAAGCTGAAGCAACAATACAAGGACTGGGCGAAGCTTTACGTCCCGCCGGAGAACCTCACCCGGATGAAAGAATTGGATGAAGAAGAAACCGCCTTGATTCTCAAGTTGCGAGAGCGAAAGGATCGTAAAGTTCCGCTGCCGAAGTAAGCTGCGGCTATTCTGCCTACTTATAGATCAATCGGGCAGTTGGACCCCGGCGGGGTCCAGTGGTATCGCTTCGTTCAACCTTGTCATTAGATACACAACTTATCAGAGCTACGCCGACAAAATTTGTTAGACTACTTCTGGGCCACGCCGCTCGTGGGGCGGACGTAATCGTCGAGTGAGACTTTTGTGAATTCGGCCAGCCATTGACCCGCTTTGCCAACTTTTTCTTCGTCGCCCGGCGTCACGTGCCATTCAAATTGATGTTCGGTCCGGCGGACGATCGGCTTGCCGATCAGTTTGTTCTTGGCCGGAATCGTCAACTCGACTTCACGCGGGGCAGCGTTCCGCTTTGACAACGCTTCATTCACTGCCAAGCGGGGAAACGGCGGCAGCGAACCAGGATTCGTCACCGCGTTCAATCGGGCAAAGGCGTCCGTGAATTCGCGATATTGTTTCGCAACCTCCGGCGAGTCGGGCACGAACGACACCACTCGATAACTCAACACGGGGCTATTAAAAATCACCTCGTCGGGTTTCGATGAGGCAACTTCCGTGAACCGTGGCTCGGACGAGAACTTTTTCAATGGATCACTCTGGTTCGACGCCCAGGTTCGCAAACTGCCCGACATTTCCACCAAACGATCTTTGTCGATTTCAACTTTCACCTTGCGGGCCGGGTCGAGCAGGACAAAGCGTCCCTTCAGCGGATCAAAAATGCTGACTTGGCTATCGGAAGGTTCGCCGTGGTTGTCGCTGGTCGTATGACGAGCGAGAAAGTCGTAGACTCGCCCGGCTTGGAAGATTGTCGTGTTGGTGCTGGCCGGTTTGGCCGAGCCGTCGTTGTAGAGGTCCGTCACGACGTGGAAATCGTCGGCTTGAACGCTCGCACTCGTCGCACTCACGATGAACATCAACGCACCCAATGAAAAAAGACGTGCTAGCATTTTAGTATCCTCCCAAACGGCGGAAATCGAACTGTCGTGAAACGACTGTGAAACCGGTGAACCGCGTTGCTCGCGAATTTCAGTCGGGGCGGGAGAATACTCGAATTCGCGGGGGGCCGTAAAGGGGAATTGAACAGGAAAATGGGGCGACGGGGCGAGTTGCGAGAACCTCGTCAAGATACGCGCTACGTCAGTCAGGCCTGTGGCCTGACAATTTGCCAAACCTACGTCAAACATTAGTCCGGCCACAGGCCTGACCTACGACGCGGCGAGACGACGTGTGTACGAGTCAATTCAATTCCGACGCCTCCTCCCAATGCTCATACAGTCGAGCGAGAGCCGCTTGTTGCTCGTCGATTTCCGTCTTCGCACTTTTGACTTTGTCCCCGTTGCGATGCGTGTCCGGATCGGCCAGTTGTTCGTGCAACTCCTCAATCCTCGACTCGCGGGTTTGAATCTCGGCCTCGATGTCCGGAATTTTGCGATAAGAAAACTTTCGTTTCCGCTTGGGTTTCTCGGTCGAAGATTCGCGATGGCTGGCGGATTTGTCGTCGTTGTTGGATGCCTTGTCGGCGTACCTCTCGGCGTCGGTTCGTTTCGTGTTCGACGCGCTTTTCGCCGACGAATCGATATTGTCCTTCGCCTCACCCTCGAACAGACCGCGACTTAACAGAAACCGATAGGCGTCGTAATTTCCTTCGACAACGCGAAACCGACCCGGTTCGACGATCAACAAATGATCGGCCACCTGATTAAGAAAATACCGGTCGTGGCTCACGAAGATCACCGTGCCGTCGAAAGTCTTGAGCGACCGCTCGAGCGCATCTCTCGCCCACAGGTCGAGATGGTTTGTCGGCTCGTCCAGGATTAAAACGTTTGAATCGCTCGAAGCGAGTCGGGCGAGGGCGGTCCGATTTCGCTCACCGCCGCTGAGACTTCCCACATTTTGAAAGACCAGTTCGCCCGTGATGCCAAATCGGGCGAGCATATTCCGCCGTTGCGGTTCGTTCATCGGTTTGTGCTTCGGCCGAATGGAATCGACGACGAGCGAATCATCGGCGAGCCCGCCAAGTTGCTGGTCAAAGTATCCGATCCGCACTCCGCTCCCGACGGCGATCCTGCCCGCATCGGCTTTTTCCTGACCGATCAGACACCGCAACAAGGTCGTTTTTCCGCAGCCGTTCGGGCCGAGAATTCCCCAGCGTTCGCCCCGTAAAATATCAAAACTTAGGTCGGTGAAGAGCGGGCGGTCATACGCCTTCGCCAGTTTTTCGATTCGCAAGACGATGTCGCCCGTCCGGTCGGCCGGTGGAAAGCCCATCGGGGGAGCGACGATTTCGCGGGGTCGCTCGATCCGTTCAATGCGGGCCAACTTTTTCTCGCGGTCCTTGGCTTGCGTGCTTTTTTGACCGTAGGCGTTGCGACGAATGAAATCTTCGTTCTTGGCAATATCTTCTTGCTGGCGGTCGTAGGTTCTGCGCTGCACCTCGAGCCGCTCAGCCTTTTGCCGCCAGTAGGCCGAGAAATTGCCCGGATACATTTCGACGGTTGCGTGAAATAACTCCAGCGTGCGATTGGTCACGCGATCTAAGAAATAACGATCATGGCTGACGACGATCATCGCCTGTTCCGACTCGGCCAGAAAATTTTCCAGCCACTCCGTCGCTCCGATATCCAAGTGATTGGACGGTTCATCGAGCAACATGATGTCGGGCCGGGCGAGGAGCAACTTGGCGAGCATCAGCCGATTGATCTGGCCACCGCTCAAGGTTTCCAGTGGCTGTTCGTAACTTTCCTCGCCGAAACCGAGACCCTGCAACACCCGTTCAACATGATGGTCAAGGTGATACGCCTGCCGCGCGTGAAGCTCGTGCTGCAACTTGTCGTAGAGTTTTCCAACCCGTTCGTGGTCGTTCGGATCGGTCGTATTAGCCAGTGCGGTCGCCGTTTCTTCCGCCCGGCGTTGCAGGTCGAGCAGTTCATCGAGCACGCTATGGGCTTCTTGCCAAAGTGTGCGGCCCGTCTCGACGGTGGGATGTTGCTCTAAATAGGCCAATCGCACGGTCGGATGGAGTTCGACCACGCCCGCATCGGATTCTTCTTTTCCGGCAATAATTTTGAGCAGAGTTGTTTTGCCCACTCCGTTTGGCCCGACGAGGCCGACTCGCTCGCCCGGCCGGACCTCAAACGTCACGCCATCCAGGACCGGCTCTGGCCCAAAGTATTTGCGGAGGTTTTGGACGTTGAGAACGATCATTTCAGGATGCACGGGGTTATCGAAACGGGAGTCCAACAGTATATTGAAATGCGTCCCGATCAGAAAGCGGACCCTACGCTGAATTCAATTCAATATCCACTCATGCCCACCACCATTGCCCTAATTGCTCACGACCAGAAAAAATCCGACATGATCGCCTTTGTCCGGCGGCACCTCGACTTTTTTAAGACGCGACCCCTCGTCGCGACCGGTAGTACGGGAGCCTTGCTGCAAAACGAACTCGGTTTACAGGTCGAACGGGTCGTGCATGGTCCGGAGGGGGGCGACCTAATCATTGGCGGGCGGGTCGCGATGAAGCAAATTGCGGCTGTGATTTTTTTCCGCGACCCACTCACCGCCCAACCGCACGAGCCGGACGTGACCGCTCTGCTGCGGGTGTGCGATGTTCATAATATCCCCTTGGCGACGAACCCGGCGAGTGGGGAAGCGGTCGTAACCTGGATGAGCGAGCAAGCGTCGTAACCACGTCTTTCGAGGACCACCCCATGCCCCATCCAGAACACAAAGTTGCCATTGTCACCGGCGGCTCGCGCGGGATCGGTCGCGCGATTGCACTCAAACTGAGCGGTCTGAAATACTCTGTCGTCGTTAATTACGCGACCAACATCGTGGCAGCGGAAGAAACCGTGCAGGAGATTATCGCAACCGGCGGAAAGGCCATTGTCGTCCAGGCCGACGTGGCGAGTTCCGACGACCGCACAGGACTCCTCGAGCAAACGATCAAGGCGTTCGGCCGGCTCGATGTTTTGGTCAACAACGCGGGAATCACTTCGCAGGGTCGCAAGGACATCCTCGAAGCGACCGAGGAAAGTTGGGACGCGGTGCTGGGCACCAATCTCAAAGGTCCGTTTTTTCTCTCGCAGTTGGCCGCGAATACTATGCTCCGACTCATTCACGCGGGCAAAACGCCGAGCGGAAAAATCATCAATATCTCGTCGATTTCGGCCTTTGCCATCTCGACCAATCGGGGCGACTATTGCATTGCCAAGGCTGCCCAGGAGATGATGACCGGCCTGTTCGCTGCCCGTTTGGCCGATGAAAAAATTCAGGTCTTCGAGGTTTGTCCCGGCGTGATCGCGAGCGATATGACCGCCCCGGTGAAAGAAAAATACGACAAGCTGATCGCCGACGGTTTGACGCCGATCCGCCGCTGGGGACAGCCCGACGACGTGGCCCAGGCGGTCGCCGCACTCGTCAGCGATTATTTTCCGTTCAGTACGGGCGAGCGATATTGTGTGGACGGCGGTTTTCACTTACGGCGACTTTAATAACATGCGTATTGTCGTCTTTCGCTCCGCGAAAGGACGCTTTTTACGGCAACGGCCATGACCACTCGACGGTTGTGATTACTCTACTTTCAAATAGATCATCTTCATGCGGCTGGCACTTCTCGGTAGCGACGAAAACACGGCGGAACTGGTCCGCGAAATCGCCGCACGTACCCAACACGAAATCGTTTGGGCCTGCGAACTAGAATCGCGAGAAGCCGAAATTCGCGCCGCGATCCCCGGTGTGAAAATCGTCGAGCATTGGGAACTGCTGCTGGGTGGAACGGTCGCCGACGCCGTGCTTGTCGCCCGACATGCGAATGAGGAACTTCGCGTTGAACAACTTCGCAAACTGCTGCAAGCGGGCGTGCCAACGCTCGTCATGCACCCAATCTGTCACTCGATGTTGCTGGCTTACGAGTTGGAAATGATCCGGGCCGATACGAAGACGATCATTCTCCCGTACTTGCCCAACCGGCTGCGCACGGCCGTCGCCACGCTCGCGACGATGTTGACCAAGAACGAAGCGGGGTTGACGAACGAAGGCGGCCAAGAAATAGAAAACTCGCCCGTCGGTCGGGTGGAGCAGATTCTGTTTGAACGTGTTCTGGCGGATCGCTCGAAGGAGTCGGTCGTGCGACAGTTCGCGACCGATGTCGATCTATTACAGGCAGTTTGCGGAGAACTCAACCGAATCTCCGCTCACGGCGGACCCATCGCCGAAACGGCCTATGCCAACTTGGCTGTGCAAATGTCGGGTGCGGCCGAAATTCCCGTCCGCTGGACGATCGCGCCCGTTGCGAATCAGCCGGGTGGACAATTAACCGTTGTCGGTGCGAGCGGGCGGGTAGTGGTTCACATGCCCGGCGACGCTTTCAAGTGGCAACTGGAACAGATCGACGAAAATCAACCGACGAAAGTGGAAGCAGGCGATTGGTCACCCGTCGCTGCGATGTTGTCGGAGTTAGAACGAGCGATTTCCGGCACGCCAATCATTAAAGCTGCCACCTGGAGTGAGGCGTGTCGCGATATCGAAATGGCCGAGACCATCGACCGCTGTTTGAAGCGGGGCCGCACTGTCGATCTGCACCACGAAGACTTCACTGAGGAGAACACCTTCAAGGGGACGATGACTTCGCTCGGTTGCGGACTGCTCGTCGGCGGCGTCTCGCTGGTGTTTGCCGTAGGCATCGCGCAAGGGATTTGCAAAGCGTTCGGCTGGCGGGCGGGAGCCGAACTATTCGGAAAATGGCCTTATCTCCTGCTCGGATTTTTGTTTCTCTTCCTCGTCCTACAGGGTCTCTTGGTGCTGACCAAAAAACCAGACGACGAGGGAGAGATGGAGACAATAAATAAACAGGTGGATGATTAAACGAACGATTTGGAAGCCAAAAAGGTGATTCTTCATTCGCCTGAAAGGCGAACATTTTTCAACCCAGGGCAACGCCCTGGGTTTGGGTAACACCCTCGAAAAACAGCCCTGAAAGGGCGAAATATCGTTTTATTTTGCCCCGACGGGGCGATGGTGTTCGGTGGTGGCCCGATTTCCCAGGGCGTTGCCCTGGGCTGAAAAACATCAGCCCTTCGGGCTGCAAGCGACCAAGAGTCGCCAATCAACCCCAACGTCGGTCGCCAAAAAACAGAACGATCCTACGCCGACGAGTACAACTCATTCCCCTTCGCCACATGTCACTTTCACTCTCATCGCCGTGGACGCGACTTGTGCGGGGAATACGCCATCGGACGGGTCGGTTTTTCAACGCCGCAGAGCGACTTCTGCTCCCGCCTCGCTGTACGTTTTGCAACCTGGACTTTTATCCGGCCGATGAATTGTATCTGTGTGGCGATTGTCGCAAGATTTTAATTTCGCCATTGGGCAACATCTGTCGCCGCTGTGCGGCCGTCGTTCCAATATCGCATCCCTTCGCTTCATCCGATTGCATCCATTGCTCAGCCCATCCTTGGCATTTGAAAAAAGTTGTCGCGCTGGGCCACTATCACGACGATTTGCGGGCGGCCGTCTTGCGAACCAAGCTGGTGGCCGAAGAACCTTTGACACGCACGCTCGGACACTTGTTATTTTCTGAACGGCGAGAAGCACTGGCCGAATTGAAACCCGACGTGATCGTTCCGATCCCGATGCACTGGACCCGGCGAATTTCTCGGGGCGTGAACGGAGCGGAGATTATCGGGCGGCAATTGTCGCAAGGGCTGCGAGTGAAGCTGGAGCCGGGCGTTCTCCGCCGCATTCGCCGCACACAAAAACATGGCTACATTTCCCGCCATAAGCGTTACGAGAACATGCACGGTGCCCTCGCTGTTTCCTCGGCGTTTGAAGTGACCGACGCCCACATCCTACTCGTCGATGACATTCTCACCACCGGCGTCACGGCGAACGAAGCGGCGAAAGTCCTGCGCAACGCCGGAGCCAGCCACGTTTCCGTCGCGATCATTGCCCGCGCGGAAGGGGAGCATTAAAAATCACCTGGTGCATGGTCATAGCGAAGAACAGGGGCACCGCTAGCGTGTGCGACTGGCTCTGCCCGTGCGGTCCTCCATCAGGACCGGTCCGCAGATAAATTTGTTTGCTTGGCGAGTTGCACCCATTGTGCGCTTCCCACGCTAAGTCGGACGTAACGGATCAACTTGGGTAGCGACCAAACTGCGTCGGCGAAAACGTACAGCCGTTTGGCCAGACTGCGGAGCAGTTTAATTCGCATTCGTGCAATGCGATTGGCGAGGCTGCCCGACATTTGCGTACTCCGCAAATAACGATACTGCAAAAACTGTCGAAGTTCCGACCACCGTGAACAGGGTTCGACTTCGTGTCGGACGAGCGAGAATCCGCAGCGACCCGCAATCGCCGCAAAGGCCTCTTTCGTCCAACGACCAACATGATTGGGGGGCATATCCAGCAGTGCGTCGTGTTCCTCATTGAACGAAATCCAATGATTGTTGGGAACGGCTATGAACACTTGGCCATTCGCTGCAAGCAACTTGTGAAGTTGTCGAAACAGTTCCTCCAAACGATCCAGATGCTCGACCACTTGGAACAAACAAATTGCGTCGAACCGCCCCTCGTAATCGGGTCCATGCAAATCGCGAACATCTTCCCGCGTGCATTCAAAACCGCTCTCCCGCAGCCGTGCTAGTCCGTAGTCCGAGTATTCCGTGCAAGCGATGTGGTCGGCAGGGGTGATCTCGTTTGCGGCCAACCGAGCAAACGCTCCGTCGCCCGCACCAACGTCGAGAATCTTGATTTGCTTCTCCCGCAGCGCGCGGAGGGAGTCGAGCGTGATTTGAAACTCCCACTTGATTTTGGGATACGCGCCGATCCCCCGATGATAGGCGAGCGTGTAAAATCGAACGTCGCCCGCGACAAAAGGCCAACTGTAAATAAAACCACAACGAGGACAGACGACCACGGAACAGCGGATTGTTTCTGGACCGTTGTCGCTGGGGGTTTTGTCGCTGAGGGCACCATTGGTTCGCCAAAGCTGTTCGATATGCTCGCTTAGTTTGGCGAATCGCTCCGGATCGAGTTCACGCAGGACATAATGCTGGGCGGCCTCATCGGAATTTACCCCCCAGTGAATGCGTCCCACTGGAGCAAGACAACAAGGACACTCGCAATCGATAATTTGATCGACGAGAATATCGTTCGGCATGGCAGCGGACGAAAAAAGTTTTGATGGTGGTTGGTGCACGAGCAGCGGAAGAATTGTAACCGAGACGCCGAAAAGGCCCCAGTCGGATTAGGACGTGCGCATGGGCGATGAACCGGGGGCAAAAACACCGGGGCTTACGCCCTCCGGCTCGCCTGGATATACGCCGAGGGAAATGGAAATGCGTCTTGTGGAAATTGCGAAAATCGCTGTTTTTTCCGGGCATTTATGGCGACCTGCCGATTGCTCTTCGCGAAAATATCACAATGGGCTATACTTTCGCTCCGCAATTGAGACCCTCCCGTCACTCCGTTTAACGGTTTCCCATGCAGACTTACGACTACATTATGATCGCCGTTCTCGTTGCCGCCACAATTTGGGGCGCGGTGAAGGGCTTGGCTTGGCAGGTCGCGTCGCTGTTGTCACTCGTGCTGAGTTATATTCTCGCATTTAAGTTCGGCGATCAAGTGTCGGCCTGGATCAATCAGCCTGCGCCGTGGAACAAGTTTTTGGCGATGTTCGCGATTTACTTGGCCACTAGCATTGTCGTCTGGCTGGGCTTTCGGTTCGTCAAAGAGGCGATCAATAAGATCAGGCTGAAAGAATTTGATCGGCAAATCGGCGCGATTTTCGGCTTGGCCAAAGGCGTGTTGCTGTGCGTGGTGATTACGTTCTTCGCTGTCAGCCTGCCGCCGCAACTCGATCAACAGATCGGCGACAAAGGGATCCATGATAGCATTCTGCGATCCAAGTCGGGACTCTACATCGCCAAGCTGCTCCATAGCGCAGAGCCGATCATGCCCGATGAAATTCACGTTGTCATCGGCGACTACATGAAGCAATTGGAGCAGGAGCTTGAGCAGGGTCAGCAAAATCCCTTTGCTCCGGAAGCCAATGCCCCGCTCCCGCCGTTGCGATAAGCCCGACAATCGTCGATTCGCAACCGTAGGTCAGGCCTATGGCCTGACTGAAGCATTTACGCGAAGACAATCCGATGTCGCATATTTACCACGTGTCAGGCCACAGGCCTGACCTACGATTACTTCAGCCCCTCTAACTTCTTCACCAACTCGATCATCTCCGCCCGATAACCCCCTTCGTCCTTCCCTAAACTCTCCTGGGCCAGTTCGCGAACCGCAGCGGGCGTGGCGTTTCCCTTATACGGCGAATCTCGCAAGATCATTCCGAACGAGGCGACTGCCGCCGCAAATTTGAAATCGCCCGTCGCTTGAGCGTACTTCTTCCCCTCGTCCTTGATCGTCGTTTCAATCAGTTTGCTCTTGTCGGCCTCGGGAAGTTTGTACCGCAGTTTCAGGGTGAAAAGTTCGCCCGACCCGGCCGCCTCCGTCAGGGCAACCCGCTTTTGATACTTGAGCGGATCAACCGGCGGCGGAGCATCTTTTCCATCCGCCGCGTTCTTGTCGCCTACTTTAGCTTCAACCTTCTCGCGCTTGACGGGCACGATCTCATACAACGCCGTCACGGTATGACCTGCCCCGATATCGCCACCCAACTTCTGGTCATCGTGAAAATCCTCCTTGGCCAGAATCCGATTCTCATAACCAATTTGTCGATACTCGGCTACCTCGCCCGGGTTGAACTCGATCTGCAACTTCACATCCTTGGCAATCGTGTGGAGCGTCCCGTCGAGTTGTTCGACCAGCACTTTTTTCGCCTCGGCCAGATCGTCGAGATAGAAATAGTTGCCGTGCCCTTTGGTGGCCAGCTTATCCATCATCGCGTCTTTCAGGTTGTCCTCGCCCACGCCGAGCGTTGTGAGCCAGACGCCACTCTTGGCCTTCTCCTCCACCATGCGCACCAATTCGTCCTGGCTCGTGATTCCGACGTTGAAATCTCCGTCGGTGCAAAGGATCACGCGATTCGTGCCACCTTTGATAAAGTTCTGCACGGCCGTTTCATACGCCAGCGTGATGCCCGACCCGCCGTTGGTCGAACCACCCGCCCGCAGTTCGTCCAGGACCGCCATGATTCGCTTTTTGCCATTTTCATCGGCGGGCGTACTCTTCATTCGCACGCCAACGTCGGAGGCATAGACGACAATCGCGACCCGGTCGTTCTCGCTCAGTTGCTTGACGAGCATCTTCATCGCCTCGACCAGCATTGGCAAACGATTGGCGGGCATCATCGAGCCAGAGACATCCATCAGGAAGACAAAGTTACTCGCGGGCCGAGCTTCCTTCGCAATCTCGCGACCCTTCAAGCCGATTTTCACCAGCCGATGTTCCGGGTTCCACGGACAGGATGCAACCTCGGTATGCACGGCGAACGGAACTTCGTCCTTCGGCGGGGCATAATCGTAGCGGAAATAATTGATCATCTCCTCGATCCGCACGGCCCCCTTCGGCGGCGGGCGACGATCCTGCGTCAAAAACCGCCGCACATTCGAGTACGAAGCCGTATCGACATCGACCGCAAACGTCGAAAGCGGATTGTCACTCACCCCGAGAAATTTGTTGTCCTCGACAAAGTCGTAAGTGGCGGTGTTGTGCGGAATGTTGCCGTACGCATCGCGCGACGTTTCACCAAAGCTGCCTTGGCGAAATTCAATGTTGTAGTTGTTGAATTTTTCGTTACCACCACCGTCGATGGAGAAATCGCTTCTCCCACCTCTCCCATCACTCGCCAGAACATTTTGGCTTTGGACGGTGTTCGCTGCACTGCCACTGCCGGTTATTTTGAGTGTCTCCGTTGTAGATGGAGTGAGCGCGACAACCGGTGGACGCGGAGGCGGGGTTTCCGCAACAGGTGGGGGCAGATTCCGGGTTCTTAGGCTCTTTTGCATATCCATAGTCTGTCGTGGCGCGGATAACGCGTCTGGTCGGGGCGTTGGCGACGACGGCGGCTTGCCCTTCGTTGCCGTCGTTGTGCCGTTGTTCGTACTGGCCGCCGACAACGTCAATGTGCCGCCGTTCACCGGACCACCTTTTTTCTCGAACTCGGTGGACGAATCGTTGTATTCCACTGATCGAGCGGTGGGACTTTTCGCGGGAGAATACCCAACATCATCCGTCAAGACCGCAGACGAAGGTTTCGGCTCCGTGTTTGGCGCGGTTGAAAAAATAACTGATGAGGAATCTTTCGGCTTTGTTGACTCGTAGGTTCTTGCGGAATTCCCCATTTCGCTCATCACATCGTTTTTTGCCATTCTCGCCTGGGCGAGACTTTCGTTTTCACGTGAGGGCAACACCGACCGCGAAAAATATCCGACCGCAATTAGCAGCGAAGCGGCGAGTACTCGCACCAACCAGACGCGAGACATTGACCAACGTGAATTTGTTTGTGACATGGGAAGCACCGTAGTGGAAGAAGTAGAAATGATTGCCCGTTGGGCCGCCGTAAGCGTTGGGCACGGTTCGCGCAGCAGTTCGTTGGTGAGGGTGTCGATGGTGCGGCGGAGTGCGGCGACCGACTGCGCCGCCGAAGGATCACTCGCCAGTTCGGCTTCGCACGCGGCCAACTCGGTCGAGTCCAACTCGCCCAACACGTAAGCCGTCCAGAGGGGATCGTCAGGATTGAACATAGCCTAATTCCTTGTATTGCAGCCCAACGGGCTGACATTTTTCAGCCCAGGGCAACGCCCTGGGAAACGGATCACCCAAATAAACCAACGCCCCAACGGGGCAAAAAAACGTATTTCGCCCTTTCAGGGCTAATGGAAGTGTTTTTTTCGCTGCCCCAGGGCGTTGCCCTGGGCTGAAAACTTTCAGCCCTTCGGGCTGTTCGACGACTTCGCCGGTCGCCCAAAGTACAAGCGGCATCTTGCCGCTTCCAAAACGCGGCAGGATGGCGCGTGTACTTTATTTCATCAACTCCCGCAACTTCTTAATCGACGTATGCAAAATGTATCCCACGTTCGTGACGGTCAGCCCGGTGACCTCGCCGATCTCGCGATAGCTCAGCCCGTTCTGAAATTTCAATCGCACGACTTCTTGTTGTTGTTCGGAAAGCGTGTTCAGCAGTTCGAGCAACTGGCCCGTCGTTTCCCGCTGTTCCAATTCGCCCGGCGGTTCATCGGAGGTCACGCACCGATCGGCTTGTTCGGCGGTCAGCGTGGTCATGCGTTGCTCCTTGCGGCGGATATCGAGGGCTTTACGACGACACACAGTAAAGAGCCACGCAGCCAAGTGCCCATTCGCCGCGACCAGACCCGTCCCGTTCGCCGTCTCCTGATGTAACGTCAAAAATGTTTCCTGCACCACGTCCCTGGCCCGTTCCAGGTCGCCCGTAATTCGAGCGGCGTAGCGCACGAGCGGACCCTCGAACCGTTCCAAGAGCGGATCGAACACCGGGTCAGGCGTGGTGCGATTTTGAGGAGCCATTTGGGTCCGGGTTGAACGCCCGGCTACCTTAATGACGGACGAAGGGCGGGTTTATTAGGGATGAGAGAAGTATTTTGGAGAAAAATGGGAGGATGGTAACAGTTTAGCCGTTGGATTCGCGAAGTTGAAATAAGTATTCCGCTCACTCATTCGCCTGAAAGGCGAACATTTTTCAGCCCAGGGCAACGCCCTGGGTAATCCAACCATCATGGTCGATTAAGCCCTGAAAGGGCGAAATACGTTTTATTGTCTCCACGATGGGTCTAAAACCCTCGCCTTCAGGCGAAACCTTTAGGTTCTTAGCTTGTGGAGTTAGGTTGACTTTGGCGAAGGTTACGA
>JAYUFG010000165.1:0-6207 GCA_043738845.1 Planctomycetaceae bacterium | reverse complement strand
CGGCGTTTCTCAAAATGCTGGATCGGCCGCGGGTTCCGCTCGATGTTAAAGTCGAAGAAAGTCCCGTGGAACCCAAGGGAACTTCCCCGGAAAAACTGACCTACACGACCGAGCGGTTGACTATCGCAACGGAAAAAAAGGTCGATGGGTCGATCGAGCGAGTTCCCGTCTTGGTCATTCGGCCAAATGATCGAAAGGGCAAACTCCCCTGCGTGATCGCGCTGCATGGGACTGGCGGCAACAAGGAAAGCCAAAAGGGATTTATGGTCGATCTGGCGAAACGGGGTATTATCGGTGTGGCGATTGATGCCCGCTATCACGCCGCTCGTGTGCCAACCGCAAAAGGTTCCGACGCCTACGTCGCCGCGATCACGAACGCCTGGAAAACCAAGCCGGGCGAACCGATGGAACATCCGTTTTACTACGACACCTGTTGGGACTTGTGGCGAACCGTTGACTATTTGGTCACGCGCGACGATGTCGATCCCGACCGGCTCGGCATGATGGGAATTAGCATGGGCGGAATTCAAACCTGGTTGGCCGCGTCGGTCGATGACCGGATCAAGGTCGCCGTGCCCGCCATCGGCGTGCAAAGTTTTCGCTGGAGCTTGGAGCATGACGAGTGGCAAGGTCGCGCGCGAACGATCAAGCAAGCCCACGATGCAGCCACCAAAGACCTGGGCGAGAGCGAGATCAATCAGCGGGTCTGTCGCGAATTGTGGAGTAAAGTCATTCCGGGAATTCTCGACCAGTTCGATTGTCCCAGCATGTTGCGATTGTTCGCGAAAGATCGGCATCTGCTCATTTTGAACGGCGAAAAAGACCCCAATTGTCCACTGGAGGGTGCGAAACTGGCGTTTGCTTCAGCGGAAGCAGCGTTCAATTCCGAACACCGCAGCGAGCATCTTAAAATCATGGTCGCGACGGGTGTAGGTCACGCCGTCACGACCGAGCATCGGACCGCCGCTCTCAACTGGTTGGAAAAATGGCTTCAGCCGTGAACCGAGACATCCAAAGGACTGTCGTGTGGTCTGGGAGATTTCGCGACGGATTGGCGTGGTTGTGGTTCCCTGTTTTCATTTGCTATCATCCATTCGCCCATGTACGAATTTTTTGAACATACCGCAGATTTGGGATTGCGCGTAAGGGCGAAGGATTTGCCGCAACTATTCGTTGAGGCGGCGCGTGGGTTGTATTCGATGATCGTGACGCCAGAACTTTCACCGGACGAACAACATGTCTGGCCACTTGAAAAGGATTTGGTAATTTCCGGAACGAACATTGAATATCTATTTTTTGACTGGCTCCATGAATTGCTAATGCTGTTTGAGAGCGAGCATTTCGTGGCGCATCGAATTACGGTCGAGGTCACGGAGGCGGGCGTAAACGCACACGTCTTTGGTGAGCCGCTCGATGAAGGCCGTCACCGCTTGGAACATGAGGTTAAGGCGATCACGTATCACGGTTTGCGCGTCGAGAAACAGTCCGAAGGAGAACAACCCGGCGGTTGGTTGGCGGAAGTGATCGTCGATATTTGACGGATTTTCCCCGACAAAACGCGGACTATTTTGTGAAATGAATACAGTTTTCCTTGAAATGAGTACTTTTTCCGTCTGAAACTTTGCGAACCTGTTCCGACGATCCCACCTGTACGGTATAATCAAAAGCAGGTCGTTTACGGAAACGAAACGTGGTTGCGACATGTCGTTCGCACACAGGGGCCACGTTTCGATAACGACTTGGAAGAGCAGAGGCCTTCGTTCGTGTAGTTGGATCGAGTGTTCCAGCAGTCGCCTGCGGTGACGAGAAATTCTCGTTGCGGTGGGATTTTTCCTATTCGACAGGCTGGCGGTCGTCCTTTTCTTTTGCACGCGCTGGTTCCTCCGCTGTTTCATTCCGACGATATGTTTCCGCCGGCATATATTGTGGAGGGTATTGCTTTGTCCTCAGTTTTTGAAGTTCCGCCAGTCAACCCGGAATCGAATCAGCCCCGTCGTCACGTCGTTCACGTGAGTATTCCACTCTGGGTACTCGGGGTACTTGTATTTGGTCTGGTTGGGCTAGCGTTTGTCGTTGGTTTGTTTCTCCCGTCGCCGATCCAATTTGGAGCGGGAGGACATGCGACGCTCACGTCACCGGCCATTAAAACAACGTCGGAAGAAGTTTATGGTCGTCTCGAGTTGTCCCGAATAACGCTTTCACCTCCGACGGAGTTCATTCAAGAAATCTCCGCAGCACCCGCGCCACGCAAATGGTTCTTTCCATCATCCATCGCTCCGTTGCGACTTTTCTTTGAAAAATCAGGCTTAACATCCCAGCAGCAGGACGAACTGTGGACGAGCCACGCGACGGAGAAGAGCCACCCGACAGATCCGGGCGATCTTCAAACATTTACACCCAGCGATGAATTCGTGTTGAGTTTATCGAGCGATGTTCGTGAGAAAATTTACATCCGCTTGGGCGAAGATGATCGCAACCAGGAACAGGCCAACATCTATCGCTATTTTGGCGACTCGATCGAAGAATGGTTGCGTCCTGCGGAAACATCCTTAGAGGTGGTGGCCCTGGTCAAGTCGCTCTCGTTCAAGCACGGTCCGATTTGGTTTTTTGCCGATCTTGCACTGGTGTTACCGAAAATCGCCGACGATGCCGAGCGTTCGCGATTGATTCGGGCCCTGTCGTCCGATGAAACGTATCTCGTGCGACTGCACGTCGATGAGCATTCCGACATCCCAGCGATTGCGAATTATTGGGGACGTGGCGGTCGTGTGAATAAAATCTTGCCGCAATTAGAGTCGCTGGCGAAAATCGCTGGCGGAGAGGCCAACACGATCCGGAGTTTTCTCACACCCTTCGTGCAAACTCATTTGTACGTTTATCCGACGCCGACACCCCGTCCGCTCGAACAACAACGAGACTGTCATTGGACGTCGTTTAATTTCTTTAATGACGTACCCAACGACGGGCTGGCCGCGAACGTCGGCAACGTGGTCAGCGAGGTTCGGGCGAACTACGACCGTATCTACGATAAGTTTTTGCTCGGAGATATTATTCTATTCGCGGACAAAGGAAAGACGGAAAACAATGTCTTTCACTCGGCGGTCTATATCACCAAAGATATCGTCTTCACCAAGAACGGCCGCCAATCGTCGAATCCTTGGCTCTTCATGCGACTGGACGAGATGAAGCATTACTATCCCCGGTCGGGTGAGGTCGAACTGATTTACTTCCGCCGCAAGGATATCGTGGCAAATTGAACGGACTCACTTTCCGCCTGGGACTGCAACAAAACTCATTGTCCTCTTTCGTTCTAAGCTGTAAATTTATTCGGCGGGGCTGGTGCTTGAAGGGCGAGTGCGCTTAAAACTTGAGCATGATCTACCGCAAAAACCAATGGTTTGCAGACTCCTCGGGTGAATCCGTCGCATAGCTCGCAGTTTGAGATACAATGGATCTCGCTGGACGTGATGTTGCCCGCCGAGCATCGTGGGGGACGGAAATTTGCTGGAACGGCTGTTGCTCAACACGTCGGTCGAGGAGTTTCCGAATGCTAAGGATTCGGCACGAATTAACTTCCCGGTTTGAAAACAATGAGTTAGCCGCGACCGGGTACCCGCTTGCGGGTGACGGAGCGTGGAAGACTCACGGTTTTAATTTGACCTTGCTTTTTGGACTTCGATATTTTTGGACTTCGATGAGGGACTTCCACAGATGCACCGCCACACTGGCTCGCTGAGTTTTGGACTTCTGTTCGTGTCGCTCTTGTTTCACATGCCGCGACTTGTGATTGCTGAACCGCCCGTCGTGGCGGGTACGGTTCTGATCACCGGTTTGGACACGCCGTGGTCCGTAGCCGTGCAGCCGACGACGTTCAACTGGTTCATTTCCGAAGCGGGCAAGGGGCGCATTGTGCGATTCAATCCCGATGGCAAGGAAAAAGAACCGCAACCGATCATTACTGGTTTTTCCGTGCGAGAGTACGGCGACAATCCAAAATACAAAATCGGGCCATTGGGACTGGCGTTTTTGGATATGCAAACGCTCGTCGTAGGTGGCGGCGATCAAGGGCCGGGCGGCGACCTCGTGCGGATGTACACGCTCCCCACGAAGGACAAAGAAGAAAAAGACAAACCGCTCCCATTGAACGTGAATGACTTCAAAACCGACGACACCAAACCAATTGGCAAGCTCGGCCCCATTGCCATCGGCGATAAATCCAAAAATAACGAAGGGAACTTTTTCGGTCTCGTCACCACCTCGAACGCCAATACGATTTTCGCCATCGGCCAAGGCTCGCCCGACAAAGGAATGATCCTCAAAGCCGATGTTGTCGCTGGCAAGCCGGGCGAACTCAAACCGATCTTCTCCACCCAAAGTAAAGAGACCGCCGCTGGGTTTGCCATGACCCTTAGCCCGCGCGGAGAAATCGTCGTCGCCACGGGGAGCGAACCAAACAAACCTCATTCCGCCAAGCTGATTTTCTTCAATCGCTCCGGCAAAAAACTATTGCAAGTCGAAACGGGTTTGAACGAAATCACGGGCGTTGCTTACGGGAAAAAAACCGGATACTTGTACGTGACCGAATTGTCGTCGCAAGAACCGGCGGCGGGTGGACTGTATCGACTTGACCAGGATGGGCTCGACCGAGCAAAACCGGTCAAGATCGCGGCCCTCGACCGTCCGACTGCGTTGGCTTTTGTTCCCGACGGAAGTGCGATGATCGTCACGATCCTCGGCAAATATCCCGCCGACTCTCCCGAAAAACCGGGCCAAGCGATTAAGTTTCTGGGACTGTAAAGGACAACGATCAATGCCACTTACCCGCCGCGAAAAAATTGAAGTGATGCTCGCCGAAGAACCGCACGATCCGTTTTTGCGTTTCAGTCTGGCAATGGAACTCGACAAGGAAGGTCGTCATGAGGAAAGTCTTTCGGAACACGAACGATTGACGAAGGACGCGGCTCCCTATGTCGCGTCGTACTTCATGGCAGCACAGCAATTGGTGCGACTTGATCGGGTCGAAGAAGCGCGAACGATTTTGCGAAATGGAATCGAGGAAGCCCGCAAACAGGGAAATTCGCACGCGGCAGGAGAAATGAGCGAGTTCTTGACGAGCTTAGGAAGCGTTTGAAACCGGGCTCGTCGGACACCTCGACACCGACAAAAGATGTGGGTAATGCTAGTGCTTCGACACCGCTTAATTGAGGGATGGTGTGCCACTGGCTCTGCCCAATCATATTATCACATCTTTGCTAGCATCGTATTGTACTGTTCAAAACATCGGGAAAATCGACGGTCGTGTTTTGAGTGTTCAATTATCGCACATCCGTTTTCCCGGTGTTTTCTGATGCTAGCAAAGATGTGATAAGATCAATGGGCCGAGCCGGTGGCACACGTCAGCGGCATCCCTCGTTTCAGCCGTGACAAAGCACTAAGGGCTGACGCCCCCTGTTCACGCCCCAGCCCCTCAATTGCGGTCCGCCACTCCGTTCCGTACCATAATAACTCCTACGCAACGCTGTCGTTGCACAACGGTCCGCACCGCCGACCCGACGACGGGTTGCGTTCTGGAATCCGAAGTTTACCTATGACCGTACCGCTCCTCGAAATGAATCGCATTGCCAAGCGGTTCGGTGCGACCAACGCACTGAAGGGCGTTTCATTGACGGCGCGGGGCGGAGAAGTCTTGGCCCTGATCGGTGAAAATGGGGCGGGCAAAAGTACGCTGATGAAAATTCTCAGCGGGGCTTATCAACCCGACCAGGGTGAAATGCACATCGCGGGCGTTCCGTTCACGCCCACCGGTCCACATGACGCACGCCGGGCGGGCGTGGCAATGATCTATCAAGAATTGAATCTGGCTCCCGACCTCAGCGTCGAAGACAACATCATGTTGGGACAGGAGCGTAAACGTGGCGGCCTGCTCGACCGCAAGTCGCAAAGGAACTTGGTCCAACAAGCCCTCGCCCGACTCGGTCACGCCGATTTGCCTCTGGATCGCCCGACTGCACAACTCTCCGTCGGTTTGCAGCAGATCGTCGAAATCGCTCGCGCACTCGTGCAACAAGCCCGCGTGATTGTGTTCGACGAGCCGACCAGTTCGCTCGCCCACGACGACGTCGAACATTTGTTTGAGGTCATTCGCAAGCTGCGGGCCGAAGGCATCGCGGTGATCAACATTAGCCATTTTCTCGAAGAGATTCGCCG
>JAYUFG010000164.1:0-16659 GCA_043738845.1 Planctomycetaceae bacterium | reverse complement strand
GGAGTGATTTGAATTCGGCCCGAAAAAGGAAACGATCAACACGAATCACCCGCCGCATTTACCGTTCGGAGTCTTGTCTCCATCCCAAAACTAAGCTGTGACGATGCACTATCGCAAAAATCCAAATCCACCTTCCGGAAGTTCGACTTATAACACAACAACGGTCGTTTCGAGAGCCGGTTGCCGTCAAGACAATCCGCCTGCGTTTTCTATCGCTTTGAGGCTGTGACTTTATCAAGGGAAACGGGTGGCGACGGGCGCATTGTGAAACCGACCCCCTGGCAAATTTCCGCTGCTTGCATCCTTTGCCCAGGACGAAACCGACAACGTTCCAAAGATCGTGGTGGCAATCCGACTTTTCGCAAGAGCATCGTCTACATCTCTAAATTGCGAAAGGCTTTAATGCCGCTCCGCATCGGGATCAGGATGACGAGAATGCTGAGTGTAATTGAGAGGCCCGTGCCAACCCACAGCGAACGGGGCGATTCCATCAGATAGTCGATGATCGCGTTGTTCGAGTGGATCGGTATATTCGAGACGAAGATATGACAGGGGACGGCGGTGATCAGCACCACGCCCAGAATAAACAGCGAACTCAGCACCAGGCTGACCGTGCCGCCGAAGCCGGCGGCGATTTTGGCGGTCGCGTCTTCTTGCAAATCGGGAAACAAGGCTCCCAATCCGACCGCGATTCCCGCCAAACCAAAACACAAGCCGAGACAATCCAGTTGATGAATGAGGCACACGCCCCACGGCAGCGGCAACATGTAATCGCTGAGAACGATCAACCCGCAGCAGGGTATCGACGCTCCCACGCCCGCAAATATGAATTTGCTCCACAGAATTTGCTCGCGGTGGATCGGCAATAAACTCAACAGCCAAAAACGGCGGCCTTCCAAACTGATCATCGGAAAAACAAAGCGGGTTGTAAACGTCGAAAGAATTAGCCCGACGACCGCCAGATTCAAAAACCCGATCATGTTGATCAGTTGGGCCGAATGATCAGACGACGTGAGCGATTGGATATTGAAAAAGTACAACATCAGCAAGGTGAAAAAGACGGCGACCTGCGTCCATTGCAGCGGATCACGGCGAAAGAGTCGCACATCCTTCACAATCAAATGTCGCAAGCTGTTCGGCAGCGGCCAGGAAATCCCAAACGCGAAACGGTCCAGGTAGGATTGGCCCGTCTTCTTGTGGGCCGTCTGTTCACTCGCCAACGATTGAAAGCTGCGGCGATAAACTCTCCCCGCCAAGCGATAGGCGATCAGCAGAAAGAACAACGCATTGGCGACCAACAGCGCGAAAAACAAAATCCCCTGTGCCCAAGGACGATGGGCCATCGTGCCGGAGTCGGCCCGAGCCAATTCCAGCAAGCCCGTTGTGAGCCACCAACTGGGCAGGAGGTTTTGTTCCGCCACGCTCAATCGCTGCGACAGTTCGTGGAACCAACGTGGCGTGAGGATATTGCGGGCTGGAAGATTGACCACCTGCCAGACGATCCATCCAATGGCGAGCATGGCCAAGGTCACGCCCACGGCAAGAACGTGTCTTCGCATCATCGGCAAGCGATCCACGATGAGCAAACACAAAATCGCGCCGATACTGGTGGGAATAAACGCAAAGGCCGCCATGTAGGGCAAGATCATCGCGAAATAGTACCAGGGGGAACCTGACTCGACGCCGTAGGCGACCAACATCGGACTGCTGAGGAGAAAAAATCCCCAGCTACTGAACCAAGCCGCCTCTTGAAACTTGTGGAGGAACAATCGCCGCTCCGACGTGGGCGTGGTCAAGAGATAGCCCGCCTCGCGTGAGCGATAGAGTCCGCTATAGACTAAGACGGCCGTCGAAAAGACCAGCAGCGCGGTGAGTGTCAGAAAAAACAGATTGAAAAGTTGTTCGACGATGGTCGGATAGATTGCGACGAGCCGTTGTCCGTCGCGAAACAACAGAAACAGGGCGACCCAAAACAGAAAACTAAGGCTCAGCACGAGCGTCAGCCGCAGGCGGGACCGCGTGAGCATGGTCCAGGTCGTCCCGCGAACGCTACGAAGCCGCATTTGCCAAAAGACGGCTGCCTCTCGGTCGGACGAAATCAGCGGCGTTGCGACGTGTAAGGGGTCAACGGTTGCCATCAGAGATTATGGAAATCGGAGTGGACGGGGTGGTTTTGTAAAACCTTGGTACGTTGTTTAACATACAAGGAACAAAGAGCGCGAAGAGTGAACACTTACAAGTCGTCCTGGTGAAGGCTCGGACGACGACTCAGGTTATTTTCACCCGTCAACTGTGGCACTATTTAATGTGCCAGCCCTCATCCAGGGAACGCTGACCTACGCCGGTTCATTATACCAAACTGCGGCTGTTTTGTCGGGGGTTAAAAGGCGATTTGATTTCGGGCCGAAGGCCCAGCAGTTCATCCATCGAAGGGCGAAGCCCTGGTTCATGCTTTTTCAACGAGCATCGGAAAAAGGGTCGGGAGTCCGCTTCGCGGCAACGATTATCTATTCTCGAAAGTCTTCACCGCGAAACCGACTCCCGACCCCCTTCGCGTGGCTGTGCCGGAGCGTTTTCGGCATTTGGCTAAATAGATCGACTCGATCAAGCATTCGTAGCCGTGGACCATCGTTTGTAATGAACCGTCGCGCTGGACCAGTTCCCGTCCCGCACAGCCGAGCCGTTGCGAAAGTGGCCGATCACTCAGCAAGTGAACGACGTGATGAGCCATTGCGTTTGCATCGCCGGGGAGGACCAAGTAGCCCGTCACGTCGGGCTGAACCGTTTCCGGCACAGAGCCGACATTTGTCGCGACGACCGGTTTTCCGCTCGATAAGGCTTCGAGAATCGAGACCGGATTGGCCTCGTTGTGCGACGTGAGCAGGAACACATCGAGCAGTGACAGGAGTTCAGGAATATCGGAACGTGTCCCCAGAAACCGCACAGAATCGACGATGTTCAGTTCTCGTGCCAAATTCTCCAAGCGGGCCCGCTCCGCACCGTCGCCAATGATCATAAACTTGGCAGCAGGAATTTCTTTGGTTACGAGCGCGGCCGTCGCCAGAAACAAATCGTGATTTTTTTCCGGACGCAAGGCGGCCACGATCCCCACCAACGGCGCGTCGGGTGAGACATTGATCGACGCCCGCAGTTCGAGATTCGCCGGCCGAGGACGAAAGCGTTCCGTGTCGATGCCGTTGGGGATCACAAAGACTTTTTCGGCGAGAAAACCTTCGACCTCACGGAGATGTTTTCCGTGCGGCTCGGCGACACCAATGAAGCCGTCGGTAATTCGTGTCAGCCGTCGATTGAGCCAACCGATTCCGTCAGGCCAACCGGTGGAGTGAATCGCCGACAACACGACGGGAACACCTGCCCGCCAGGCAGCGAGCCGTCCCCAGAACATTTTGTCGCCTGCCCCGACCGTCACGACGGCGTCGATTTTCCGTTGCTGCATTAACTTGGTCAGTCGCGGCAGGACGCGAAGATCGTACTTGCTATGAATAAAACCGGAGTGGGCGGGAATCTCCTGTGCCATTTCCTCACCCAGCGGGCCGAGCATTTTCAAACAGCAAAGTTCCGGCGCGAAGCGTTCCCGATCCATTCCGCGAATGAGATTCACCAACAGCGTTTCCGCTCCGCCGACCGGCATACTCGTCAGCATGAACAACGTACGTAGCGGACCACGGTCAGCCAGGGGTGGAAGTGTTTTGCGGGAATTCATAGTTGCTCTGACGAATGGTGACGGTTATTTCCGGGTGTATCGATAACTGCGGCAGTGTCGTCTTTCCCGGCAAGAAAGGACGCCCTTTCGCGGAGCGAAAGACGACAATGGGCGTATCTGTTTTATGTACCGGCGGGGACGCGACTCTTGCCCAATGGCCATTTTGCGGCGTATCTGCCGAACGCGGTTTTGATTTCATCTCGTTCAACGGTGTTAAAAATCAGGTTGCGATAAAATGCGGCGATGACAATTCCACCGAGTGCGGTCAGGGCTACCCACAGTCCGCCACCGAGTGCGACAGGCAACAGGGCAATCAACCACACACTGTGGTCGAGCGTGTGTCCCAGCTTCTTGCTGAACAAGAAAATCAGGGACATGGCGACCAGCTTTGCGGCGGCGGTGGCCCACACGGCCCCGAGCAGTCCGTGTTGCGGAACCAGAACGAGATTCAAGCCGACGTTGACAAGTAGTCCGATCAAAAATGCGAGGCTGCTCAAGCGGGCCTTTTCCGCACACCATAAATAGTTTTGGGCCACGACGGCGAGACCGAGCCAATTGCAATAGGCGAGTGTCCAGGGCAACACGACGAGGCCGCCGTCATATTTGCCACGCAGAATCACGCCGAACAACAGCGGACCAGCGAGCATAATCGCGACACTCGCCGCGAACAGTCCCAAGCCGAGAATTTTTAGCGTGAGATTCAACCGATGCGAAACGGCACCGCGGCGGCCCGCCTCCCAATCATGGCTGAGATGGGGCGTAATCATGCCGCCCAGCATGGTCGCGACGGTCAGTAGCAACAATGGAACAACTCGCGAACTGTGATAATTGCCGACGGCGACGAGGGCTTCGTCTTCATTGAAGCGCGAGCAGTGAACCAGCATGTAGCGATCGGCGGTCTCAAACAGATTGAAGAGCAAGTTCCCAACCCACATCCACGCCGCGTAAGGAAGCAGTTTGTCCCAAAGCTGTCGATGTTCAAGAGGGTGCGTGTCGGCCGGAAGTGACTTCCACGTTTTCCGCAGCCAAGTAATGCCGATGATTCCGCCCAGCAAGCACGCCCCGCCAAAGGCCACTACGACGGACGAGACGCTCTTCTGCCAACCGATCAATAGGCCGATGCCCAAGATCGCAAAGACGCTACTATTCAAAAATTGCAACACGCTCACAATGCGAAACATTCGCAAGGCCGTGAGCATTTCGGTCAAAAAGTTATAGGCGATCACCGCCAACAGAACGGCAGCCATGATCAGTACCACGTCCGTTCGATCAGGTCTCCCGAAAATGAGATTGGAAAACCAAGACCCGAACAGGCCGACCGTCGTCATGGCGGCGAGAGCCAGCACTCCGCAGACGATTCCGGTGCGGCGGAGGATCGCGCGCAATTGTCCTTGCTGGCGATAGTATTCGAGGTATCTGCCGAAGGAGCCGGGGAGTCCCAGCACGGCGATGGGTGCGGCGATCAAGAAAAACCCGTAGGCCACGTTCCATTCGCCCAACTGTTTCGGTTCGAGCCAGCCGCAAAAGAACATTTCGCGCACGAAGCCGACCACGCGCTGAAGAATGGCCATGCCCAGCAAGAGCAGGACACTTTCCGTCAGTGTATCGGTGCGGACACCAGCCACGGCGTGCGTGATTTCACCGGGAGACGATTTCAAGAATTGGCTCCGACAGTTTCCGCCAACTCGGCGTGTTCCGCATAATCAAAAGGAACAATATTCAGTTTCCGGGGATCAATCGTGGCCCAATTTTTTAGGCGGACCATGTCGTTGTCGCCATGCACCCTTTGAATGTGAAACGCATCTCCGCCCGGAACGTTGTAACCACCGTAAGCCGAGCAAACGCCCTCATAGCCTGCTTCGTAGGCCATATTAAACACGTCGGCGTTCAGGTTTTCTTTTTGGCCAAAGGGAAAGGCGAAGTAGCGAACGGGCTTGCCGATTTCTTGTTGCAGTTCTTCGCCCGCCGTGACGACTTCATCGAAAATCCGGCGGCGGTCATGCAGTTGACCAAAATTAGGATGGGTTCGAGAATGGCAACCGATCTCGATCCCTTCGCGAGCCATCGACCGCAGTTGGGCAACCGTGTTCAAAGGAAACGTCACGCCGCAGCGAACATCATGAGCAAAGGGAATGCCGTTCAGGACATTGTGCGTCGTGACGAAATACGTGCAGGGTATGCTGTGTTCAATGAGCAGCGGAATGGCTGTATCGCAATTGGCCGCGTATCCATCGTCAAAAGTAATACACACGGCGGGTCGCGGGTTCACGCCCGACCGAATTCGCCACTGTGCTTCGCTCAGCGAGATAATTTCAAAGTTTCGTTGGAGCCAGCGAATTTGCCGAGCGAACATCACGTTGGACGTAGTCCAGGGGTTCGCTTCGTCGTCGGCAATTCGATGATAAAACAGAGTCGTGATCGGCATCTTGCCGCGTACCGCGCGGCGATGATTAAGCCACCAGCGCAAGGGGAGCGTGCCGTGATAGTAACCGTTCAGGAGTGCGAGACGAGGATTCATCATAGAAACAAAATTGTGAATGCCATACATGATTGCCAGGACGACGAACACTACTCAGGACTGGAGAATAGACAGCTTGTCCATTGCTGCCTTTCGCTCCGCGAAAGACGACAATGGATATTGTCGTCCCAATGGCGACGTCCGGGGCGTGTCCCCAAAAGTATAGGTCACGGAGAGAGGGCGTGTCGGACCGGGAATTGCCATGAAACCGGTCACGAAATGCGCCATGATATTCGCAGGAAAACGGGTTATCCGACCCACTCTTTCAGCCAGTGTTTCATCGTCCGACCGGCGGTTGCAAGCCCATGCCGGAGCCGCGCGGTTGCATGGGGCGGAATCACTTGGACCTCGAGCAGGCGGCGTGGTTCCGCTCGCCAATGGGCTTTGTACGGTTCATCACCCCGCAGAAAATCGTAACCGTGACATTGACCGTTGATCGCCGCTTGCAGAGTGGCAATTGCCGCCAGCCGTCCCGGCTCATGTTCGAGAGCGTCAGGATCAATGCCCGACTGATAGGCGTAGACAATTCCGCCGTTCATCAGATGATATTCTGCGGCGATCGGATGACCATCGACTTCCAACCAATGCAGCCGCAGTTGCCCTGTCTGCAATAGCCACGGCATCACCGCTTGATGAAATTTGCGAAACGGCTCGCTGGCGAAACAGCCAGAATTTCCCAACCGCTTTTGCCGCCGTTGATGAAGATCAAACAGGATCAATTCGCCCTGTTCCAATTCCTGAGTGGTTGTCGCCGTATGTAAAATTGCCCTGCCCGTCACGAAATAATCGCGAATCAGTCGCCGAACCTGTTTGCGATGAGAATGCGAAAGCAGTGTCTCGTAGTCTTCCCAATTATTGGGCAGAGCGACTCGCCAACATCGGGGGGCGGGCCGCGAGTGAATCAAGTGTTCCCGCTGCGCCAAGAGTTCTAAAAGTCGTTTTGTCGTTCGGTCTTGACCATCGACACCCGACACGTCCAACCGATCCCAAGTGGTTGTTTGATTCTCGGTATTTTCGTTGCTGTCTGTCTGATTTCGGCGACTGAGTTCATCGGCGAGTGCCAAGGCAACATCGTTCTCACAACCGGGCGTGGCGAGAATTCCAAGATAGTCGGAACAGATTTCGCCGGTCCCGAGAAATCGCAAGCAACGGCCGACGCGACGCGACTGTTCGCAATACCACGGTGCGACGCCGATCATTTCGCCGGTTTCTGAAAAAACAACCGTGACGTTGAGCGTCCTCCGATATTGGTTTTCGCCGTAACACTTCCACCAAGCGGCCGACCATTCCCAAGCCCGAAACGGAATCTGGCCCGCCAGCCGGTTCCACGACTCGGACCAAGGTTCGAGCGATTCGAGCGATGAGAATTGAACGGCGCGCATAGCAGACGAGGGCCGAGTGTTTTATTCAACGGAGAAATATCGGGGCAAAATCGTTCGCCCAACGGGTCACTCAACTTTCCGTCACGATAGCGATTAAGCAAACACCGTCCACGAGAATGTAGATTGTAACGATTGGCGCGGTCGTAGGTTTGGCGAACTTCGTGAATTGAGGTTGTGGTGCTACGGCGACGAAGCGTGGCGTTTCCTCAACAGTTCGCCCAACTCTCCGGCGTTCCGTGACCTATGTTTTCTCGTGGTGCGCGAGGGGTAACTGTGCGTCGATATTCAGTTTGCGCGTGGTTGGCATAAACCCCGCGTTGGGAAAACCAACTTCGGCATCCCGATTGCACTGACTAGCCTTCGTTGGTTTAACGGTGTGCCGTCGTGCCCAAGATATGGTCGTGCCCAAAATAGAGGAATTTGTTCATGCGGAATGCGACTCAAAACAGCCTGTCGGATATTTTTGTAGTGCTCACGAGGCACAAGAAGCGTTGGCTCATCCCGACCGCCGTGGCCACCGTGTTGGCAATGGGATACGCCGTCGTTCGGCCCACGTCGTGGGAAGCCTCGCAGGGGCTTATTGTCCGCGACGAATCGAACAGCAAGCCCGACCGGCCGGGACGCTTTGCTAATCCGGAGGACATGAAGACCATTCAGGAAACGGTTTTAGAATTGGCCAAGAGCCGCACGATGTTAGCGGAAGCGTTAAAGGCCGTTGGTCCTGCTTCTGAAATTGCCGATCCTGAATTTCCGACCGATAAAGACGTCACGGCCCTGCAAGGAGCGGTGAAAATTACCCCGCCGAAAGGTTTGGAGTTCGGCAAGACCGAAGTCTTTTATCTGAAAGTACAATCGAACAATCGCGACCGAGCAATCGCCCTCACCGAAAAAGTTTGCGAAGAGTTGCAAAAGCACTTTGCCAAACTCCGTAACGACAAAGCGGAAGGCCTCATCAACGAGCTCACCAAATCAGTGTCTCTAAATCGGGCCGATCTTGAGACGGTGACCGCTCGATTGACAACGCTCGAAAAGCAAGTTGGCAGCGATCTGGCCGAGTTGCGAATGCTCAACGAATCTCCGTCCGGCGACAGCGACCTCCGCCGCCGCACGACGGAAATGGAAAATGAACTTCGCCAAGCCCGCACTTCGACGCAAACGGAGAACGAACTTCTGCTGTTGCTCGAAGGAACGAACAATGACCCGACCAAGCTCCTCGCGACGCCGAGCAAACTGCTCGATTCGCAGGCGGGCCTGCGACGATTGAAAGATGGTTTGTTGGAGGCACAGCTTCGCACGGCCCAACTCGCCGGGACGGTGTCCCCGCAACATCCGCAGTATTTGGCGGCGAAAATCAATGAAGATGAAGTCAAGCAACAACTCCGTGGCGAACTCGATACAGCGATCCAAGGCTTGAAGATCGAACACAAACTCACGTTGGAACGAGTGGCGACTCTCGAACGTCTGTTGACGGAAGCTCGTGATCGGATAAAGGCTTTGGGAGCGATCCGTGCCGACTATGGCAATGTCGTCGCCGAGGTCAGGCAACGGAGCGAGATTTCAAAAAACGCCCAGCAAATGTTGGCCGAAGCGAAAGCCAATCAAGCCGGTGCGAACGTCACGAGCATGATTACCCGAATTGATACGCCCGACATCGGCAGCGGTCCCATCGGACCAAGCCGCAGTCAAACGGTCGTGTTGGGTGCCTGTGTCGGATTGATTCTCGGATTGGGGATTCTGTTTCTGACAACGGCACCGAACACGACCGCACCGAACACAGCGGTCCCAGCGAATAACGGAATTTGGTCCGACGAATCGGTTTTGAACCACTCCGCTGGCTCGTCGTTCTTCGGAAACGGAACGTTATCGCCGAGTCCGGAAATTGCCTTTTCGCAAGGTGGCCGCGACGTATTGGAAACCCTTCACAAGTTACCCGCAGATCGCGAATCTCGGTAGTTCTACGTTCACGATCGTGGCAGATCGTGAGCATGTGCCATTGGCTCGTGCAAGCCACGATTTGCAAGCGATTTGCACTGGCAGAGCCAGTGGCACACGGCGTTTACTTTCCTAATTCACAAACTCTTTCCGTGTCGTCATGGACCTTCCCGAATTGCTGCTGGCGTTGGTCGCACTCGTCTGGGTGGCCGCGTTTTGCCTGCGCTGTTCGACGGCCGTCGGGTGTTGCTTGACGGTTTTAACCGCCGCCGTGTTTGGTGTCGAGTACTGGAGTTATGACGGGGCGGGTGTCGCAATCACCTGCGACCGGGTGGTGCTGTTGCTCACCATGATCGCCTTCGTTGTGCAGTGGCGTTTTGGTCAGACCGATCCGAAACGTCTCCTCGTCATCGACAAAATCCTGTTAGCGTTTATCGCCTTGCTAACTGTCAGTTACTTCACCGGAGACTTTCCGCATCCGCGCGAGAAGGCGGTCACGATGTTTCGCCTGACCGTCGGGTATTGGCTCCCGACAATCATTTACTTTCTCGTGCGGCAGTCTTCACTTACCGAGAAGAACGTAAAAGTTGTTCGTGGTCTGTGGGCATTGCTCGGCGTGTATCTCGGCTTCACGGCAATTTGCGAGATGACCAAAACCTGGTCGCTCGTTTTCCCGTGGCAAATTGCCGACCCAAACATCGGGTTGCACTTTGGGCGGGCGCGTGGGCCGATGGTTCACTCGGTGAGTTTCGGTCTCTGCTTGGGAACGTGTTTACTCGCGACCTGGGTTTGGCGTTCGCACTTTTCGGCATTGAAGCAACGTTGGATCACGTTGGCCATTCCGTTGATGTTGGTTGGAATTTTACTTTGTCTCACGCGGAGCGTCTGGATCGGCACCGGCTTAAGCACGATTGTCCTGTTGGGTATGACGCTGAAAGGCCAGCTGCGCCGGGCATTCTTGGCCGTGGCGATTTCGACCGTCGTAGTGATTGTTGTCGTGCAGCCCGATAATTTGATCGCGTTTCAACGAGAAGAATCAGCGGAGAACACGCAACAATCGGCCGAGCTGCGGAAAAGCTTCGTGCGACTGTCGATGCAAATGATTCAAGATAAACCGATCTGGGGCTTCGGATTCGGCAAGTTTTATCACGACAAGATGCCGTATATCCATGATCGAGATACGGAACTACTCCTCGAACCGATTCGCGGTTGGGTCCATCACAATACGTTTTTAAGCGTGCTGGTCGAAATGGGCGTCGTCGGGTTCGTGCTGTTTATCTCACTGTTGAGTGGTTGGGGATACAATGCTTGGCGATTGTTTCGTTGTGAGCACGCACCGAATTGGGTTCGTTTTCAAGGTGCCTTGTTGCTCGCCCAGATTTTTCTGTACATCCCGCAACTTCTGTTTCACGAACTGAGCTACGCCCTGATCGACAACGCCACCGTTTATTTCATGGCGGGGCTGACAGTTGGTTTACGGGCACAGTGGGATCAACCCCGGTTTGTTGATGACGCAATCGCTCAGGCAAAAAACAGCCTGCGCCAGACCGAATGTTGCGAAAAAGCAACATCGCCGGCGTTTTCAACCAGTTCCTAACGACGCGCCCATCCTGGTCGTCGTCATGGTCGTCTTTCGCTCCGCGAAAGAACGCCCTTTATCCGTCCGAACGGCGACATCTCGCCATTTTTCGACCTAAGTTTTCTATGGAAGCGATTCTCTGCGCCCAGGTTCTATTTTTAATTCACAACCATGCCGACATCGACCCTTGAAACGCCGGACACACCGCACGAGGACATTCAACTCCTCGCCGAAAATCCCGCTACCACGGCGACCGCCACGACTCGCGTGCTGCACATCGTCAACGGTGAGCATTACGCCGGAGCAGAGCGTGTTCAGGATTTAGCCGCATTGCGTTTGCCAGAGTTCGGTTATGAAGTTGGCTTTGTCTGTTTGAAGTCGGGCAGGTTTTCCGAAGTTCGCAAAGCACAATCCGCACCACTCGTGACGTTGCCGATGGGTTCGCAGCTTGACGTGCGGCCTGCCATCGCGGTCGCTAACTTGCTGCGGCGGGAAAAATACTCACTCATCCACACGCACACGCCGCGGGCGGCCCTGATCGGTCGGCTTGCGTCGCTGTTGACCGGCTTGCCGATGGTTCATCATGTTCACAGCCCGACGATTGCCGATACGACGCATCGCGTGAAACGGTGGCTCAACGGAGTGAGTGAGCGAGTCACGATGAACCATTGCTCGGCACTGATAACCGTCTCGCACACACTGCGTGAATATGTCGCCCGACGCGGCTTGAAGGCTCGCACAATTCGCACCGTACACAATGGCGTCCCCGTTCAGGGACCACTGAGCATTCGCCCGACGCCGAATAACACCTGGACGTTGGGGACCGTCGCTTTGTTCCGGCCGCGAAAAGGGTTGGAAGTTTTGCTTGACGCGCTGGCCGAATTGCGAAAGCAAAATTATCCCGTCCGCCTGCGAGCGGTTGGCCAATTTGAAACGGCCGACTACGAGCGAACGATTCGTCAACAAGTCGATCGATTGGAATTGAACGACGCGATTGATTGGACCGGATTTACCCGCGATGTGTCGAGCGAACTAGCTCTGATGGACGTGTTCGTGTTGCCCAGTTTGTTTGGCGAGGGACTTCCGATGGTCGTGTTGGAGGCGATGGCGGCGGGCGTTCCCGTCGTTGCCACCCGGGTCGAGGGAATTCCCGAGGCGATTCAACATGGCGCGGACGGCCTGATCGTCGAACCGAACAACCCGAGTGCCTTGGCGGCGGAAATTACACGCCTTGTTACGGGCGACGTTTCCTGGTCACAGCTTCGCACGAATGCTCATCGTCGTCACGAAGAACAGTTTTCCGATGTGGCGATGGCGGCGGGGATTGCGAATGTTTATCGCGAGGTACTGACTGCTTCGCTGGCGCGGCGTGGCTAACCGTTTATCGCAAAACCGGGACGATAATTCTTACCAAACTCTGAATCGAATTTCCATTCTATTTTCCATTCCATGAATTCACCTTTTGCTGAAATTGATCCGACCGAAGAACTGTTGACCACGTCATTCGACGTGGCCAATCTTTCGCCCGCCTTTGAGGATGTTCTCGATGACGAAAAGTTCATCGCCGGGCGGATCGTCAATATCCTGGGCGTGCCAGTCACCGATCTGCCGAAGGCCGCTGCGATTGAACTGTTGCATCAGGCGGTTGCATTGCCGGGCCGTCTGACTCGCGCGATTTATATCGTCAATGCGCACACGCTCAATCTGGCGGCAGAGGACGAACACTATCGCTGGGCGTTGAATTCGGCCTTTCGCGTTTTTGGAGACGGAACGGGCGTACGCTGGGCCGCTCGAGCGCAGGGAATTCGCCTCTATGACAATCTGGTCGGGACCGATCTCGTCCCGGAATTTTTTACCGCGACCGCCGGAGAAGGCTATCGCTATTTTCTTTTAGGTGCGACTGCCGACACGATTCAACGCGCCGCTGTAACTGCCCAAACTCGATTTCCTGGTTGGAAATTGGCCGGTTGTCATCATGGTTACGTGCAAGAGGACAGTTCGGCAGAGGAGGTCATCCAGAAAATCAACGATTCCGGTGCCGATGTGTTGCTCGTCGGGATGGGCAATCCACTGCAAGAGATGTGGATTCATCGCCACTTGCATGAGTTGCGAATTCCGTTGGCGATCGGCGTTGGCGGACTCTTCGATCACTGGGCCGGAAATATCCAGCGTGCGCCGAAGTGGGTTCGCAAATTGGGATATGAGTGGTTGCAATTGCTGCTGCAACAGCCGCACAAATGGCGCAGGTACCTACTGGGAAATCCGAAATTTGTCTATCGGATGTTACGCGGCGCGTATTCGCAACCGGTTTTTAATGGTGCCGCTCGACGTCAATAGGATAAATACTTTCTGTCTACGCTGCTTGTCGAACGGGCGTGAGTTCCGTAAAGAGATTGACCGTGCGGAGCATCGCACCATCGGCCGAATAAAACTGCACGATGCCGACGTCGGGCATCCACATTGCCAAAAATTCCTCGGTTCGATAGGAACGACCGTAATAACGGCCCGCCTGAATCAAGAGCGTTTCTGAAAGCTGGTCGAGTTCATCCCGCTTCGCACCAAACTCGCGAAACGCCGACACGACCAGTTCGCGAACTTCGATCGGATCAATAGAAACAGTCATAAAAGGCATCCTGCCAAAAAATGAAGAAATCGAAATCGCCCGCAGCGCGCCGATTGGGCTGCACAACGCGGGCTTTCGCTTCAATCATTCTCTTCGGCAGGACCGTTCTTCCGACTTCTTTCGTCGGACCTTGGGCGATACAGCTTACGCAGCTTGACCGATCCGGTGGAAAACCGTCTTATTCCTTGACGATTTTGGGAAGATAGGGATGGCTTCGCTTGCGGATGACGGTGGCTTTAATAATTTTGTCGGGCGTTTCTCCCGACACAGGATTATCAGGATTGATTTTTTCGAGCTTGCCCAGAACGTCGAATCCGTCGATCACGCGGCCAAAGACGGTGTGCTTGCCGTTGAGATGCGGGGTCGGAAGAAACGTGAGAAAGAACTGAGAGCCGCCGGTATCTTTTCCCGCATGGGCCATGCTGAGTGTGCCGCGAAAATGTTTACGCGCACTGGGGTTGTAACATTCGCAAGCGATTTTATAGCCTGGTCCGCCGCTGCCCGTCCCTTTGGGGTCGCCCCCTTGGGCCATAAAGTGTTCCAACACGCGGTGGAATTTTAACCCGTCGTAGAATTTGTCTTCCACCAGTTTGACGAAATTGGCGACAGTGTTCGGGGCTTCGTTCTCGAACAGTTCAATAATGAGCGTCCCTTGCGTGGTTTCAAATTTCACGCGGGGCAGGTCGTCGGCCTTGGCTTCGTTGGCTCGCAACGATTGTTCGCGTTCCCAAAAGCCTTTGTAATCTTTCAGGTCGGCTTCGAGTTTTGTACTCAGTTGTCCTAATGTTTTGGCGTCCTTGGCCTTTTGCCAATACTTTTCCGCTGAATTGAAATCATTGGTGGCAAAAGAGGCAATTCCCGCAATGTCGTACAGAATGGGGTTGTTGAATTTTTTATCGAGCAGCAGCCGCGACGTCCGCGCAGAGATTTCAAAATTGTCCCGACGAACGTTGTCGGCCGCGACGGTGAAGAGAAATTCGGCGGCGGACGAACCGGGATCGGAACTTTCGGCCAAGGCCTTTTCGGCCAAACCGGCCAATTTGATTTCGAGCTTTCGACCGTCGGTGACCGAATTGGCGAAGTCGATTTCGAGTTTCCGCTTTTCGTCCGGTTTGGCCGAGCGGTGGCGAATTTGCATCTCGGTCAGCTTCGTCAGCAACCCTTTCCACTCCGCATAGGCACTGTCAAAATCGGTCGCAGAGCCGTTCGCGGGAGCATCTTCCGCCGAGGCCGCAGGAACCATCCATACCGACGCCATAAACACTGACGTCATAAACATCGAAACCATCAAGCCGCAACCAACCAGCGACCCTAGCTCAAATTTCAGCATGTCCGAATTCCTTTGTAAGACGATCAAGATTTGTGATTTGAATCACTTTTATTCGAGATAACCAGTTCCGACGACCTAATCCCCTCATTCTCTGCGGAAAGTGCGGGAAAGGCAAGAGACAAACGGGGCACATGGCGAACACGCAAATTGCCCGTTTTACGGAGAATTTCCTTCCGTTCGCCGTGACGTTACCATAGTAACATGCCCGCTATCACCAATATCGCCGCGTATCAGTTTGTGCCGCTGACGCATTTGCACGCTTTGCGGGAGCGGCTGTTGGGGCAATGCAAAGCCTGGAACTTACGGGGCACGATCTTAATCAGCACCGAGGGGATCAATCTGTTCGTGGCGGGCGAAAGTCAACCGATCGACGCCCTGCTGCAAGAATTGCGTTCGCTTCCGGGGCTCGCCAACTTCAGTCCCAAAGTCAGCTTCAGCGACGAGCAACCGTTTCTGCGGATGCTCGTGCGGATCAAAAAAGAAATTATCCCGTTTGGTGTTCCCGAGATTGAGCCAGGAACGCGAACTTCTCCCAAGCTTTCCCCGCAAGAACTAAAACGCTGGCTCGACGAAGGGCGACCCGTCACGCTCCTCGACACCCGCAACGATTACGAAATAAAATTTGGCACGTTTCACAACGCGGTGACGCTGGGGATTGATCACTTCCGCGATTTTCCCACGGCTCTCAAACAATTGCCCGCTGAACTCAAGCAACGGCCGATTGTCATGTTTTGCACAGGCGGAATTCGTTGCGAAAAGGCTGGGCCATACATGGAGCGCGAAGGCTTTGAGCAGGTATTCCAACTGCACGGCGGAATTCTGAAATACTTTGAAGATTGCGGTGGCGAGCATTACAACGGCGAATGTTTTGTCTTCGACCGCCGCGTCGGCGTTGATCCAAATCTGGCTGAGTCGGAAAATACGCAGTGCTTTAATTGTCTTGCACCTCTCTCGGTGGCCGAGCAGAAAGACCCTCGTTACGTGCTGGGACAATCTTGCCCACATTGTTACGTGAGCGATGCCGAACAGATGGCCCGCACGATTGCCGAGCGCGAGTTAGCCATTTCGCGGGCCACGACTCCCTTACCCGGCAGTAAGCCCTACGACAATTTCCGCCCGCTGAAAATTTCGGCGAAACACGCTGGCCAAACGCTACTCTCTACGTTGTGCGACATTTTTCCGCAGTTCCCGCCCGGCTATTGGCAGGAACGCTTGGCCCAACAGCTTTTCTTGGACAGCGAACATAAGCCCGTCACGGCGGAGCAACCGGTGCGAGCGGGCGAGCGATACTTGCACCGGATGCCCGCCACTTCCGAGCCAGATGTCAACGTGTCGATTCGCGTGCTGTACGAAGACGCGGCACTGGTGGTGCTGAACAAGCCTGCCCCTTTGCCGCTGCATCCCTCCGGCCGATTCAATCGCAATACGTTGCAGTCGATTTTGAACCAAGTCTATCATCCGCAAAAGTTGCGGCCCGTGCATCGGCTCGATGCGAACACCACCGGGGTCGTCGTCTTCGCCCGTACGCGATATTTTGCTGGTCAGTTGCAGTCCCAATTCGTGGCGGGCGA